>CAMFVQ010000011.1 GCA_945992255.1 uncultured Clostridia bacterium | reverse complement strand
ACTGCTGCCTCCCGTAGGAGTCTGGGCCGTGTCTCAGTCCCAGTGTGGCCGATCACCCTCTCAGGTCGGCTACGCATCGTTGCCTTGGTAGGCCGTTACCCCACCAACTAGCTAATGCGCCGCGAGCCCATCTCATACCGATAAATCTTTTACCCCTCTCCGATGCCAGAGTGTGGTCTTATACCGTATTAACTACAGTTTCCTATAGGTATCCCGTAGTATGAGGCAGGTTGCTCACGTGTTACTCACCCGTTCGCCACTAGGATATCGCTATCCTCGTTCGACTTGCATGTGTTAGGCATGCCGCCAGCGTTCGTCCTGAGCCAGGATCAAACTCTCAAGTTCAATCTCTAACTCTTCAAACATTGACTTTATGTGTTCATTCTGTACACTAATTATTGTTTAAAGTAGTTGTTTACAAATTTGGTTTTTGCTTACTTCTACTCAACCTTCTCTGTTTAGTTTTTAAGGTGCATTTGCGTCACTCTCCGTGACAGCTTACTTATAATAGCATAAGCATTTTGTTATGTCAACGATTTTCACAACTTTTTTTACAATTTTTTCTATTTTTCTATTTTTTTATTTTTTGCTGTCAATTACACCGCCACCGAGGCAAATTCTGTCCACATAAACTACCGCATATTGACCTTCTGCAATAGCTCTTTGAGGTTGGTCAAAATCAATATCCAAGCCATTTCCCACGATTTTTGCAGTTGCTTGTTGGAGCGGTTGGCGATGTCTTATTCTTACCAAACATCTAAATTCATCTTCATCAGGTCTGTGGGCAATGAAGTTGAAGTTTTCACAACTTAGGTGCGAGTGATATATCATTGATTGGTCACCTTGTGACACATACAAGATATTTTTCTCGACGTCTTTGCTCACCACGAACCAAGGCTTGCCATTGCCACTTCCGCCAATGCCCAACCCTTTGCGTTGACCAACAGTATAGTAGAATACGCCGTTGTGCTTACCCACTTCCCTGCCATCGAGCGAAAGAATTTTGCCTTCTTTCATAGGAATATATTGGGACAAGAATTGTCTAAAATTGCGTTCCCCAATAAAGCAAATACCTGTGCTGTCCTTTTTCTCAGCTGTGGCAAGTTCATACTTTTGGGCAAGCTCTCTCACCTGTGGTTTTTCGAGGTCGCCTAGTGGAAACAAAACTTTTTCTAGTTGTTTGGAGGTCACTTGATTGAGGAAGTATGTTTGGTCTTTGTTCTCATCTTTTGCACGCATAAGGTAGTGATAGCCGTCCGCATTGTGGTCCACATTGCAATAGTGCCCAGTGGCAATATAGTCGGCGCCCATAGTGAGTGCATGCTCAACGAATGGTCCGAACTTGATTTCCTTGTTGCAAAGCACATCAGGATTTGGTGTTCTGCCTTTTTTATATTCGTCCACGAACAGCTTAAAAACTTTGTCATAATACTTGTCTGCAAAGTCAACGCTATAATATGGTATATCGATTTTGTTGCACACTGCTCTCACATCGTAAAAATCTTGGTCAGCCGTACAACAGCCGCTATAATCGACCTCGTGCCAATTTCGCATAAAAAGTCCTACCACATCATAGCCTTGTTCTTTGAGCAACAATGCAGTTAGCGAGCTGTCCACTCCTCCACTCATTCCTACAACTACACGCTTTTTGGTCATAAATACTCCTAAATTTTTATTTCAATATTATTTTATCATATATTTTTGTATATTCAAACAATATTTAGCCTTCATACAAAATATTGTACCGCACAACATATTCACATATCTACTATCTCAGGTTGGCATTGCTACCAAAAGCATTCTTCACATCAGACTTTTCGCCACACTGCGACACATAACATACGCTAAACCTGCTTCTTGCCCAACAGACAAACACCATTTTGGCGATATGTATTCGTTTTTTGATTATCCGAAAATATTTGTGCATATATTATACAAAAAAATTTAGTTTGACTAATGACTAAAAATGTATTATTATATTATAAATAATTTATTTAGGAGATTGTTATGAAAAAATCACTTTCTTTCATCACACTTATAGTCCTAGTATGCTTGTTGTTCAGCTTGATTGGCTGTACCTTCAAGGACTATGCATCAGAAGATGGTGACGATCTATTCAAGAAAGCGACTCTAACCAACTCAAACGGATCGGCTATCAAAGCAAGCACCAAACAAGCTGCAGGCGAAGTTATCAATATCAAACTTCCAAAAGCTATCACACTCAACACAATTGTGCTTGGCGAAAGCAAAAGCATTATCACTGGCTTTGAGTTCAGCTACAAGGATATGGAAAACGGCGAAATGAAAAAGTTTTATGCCCAAGACCTAGTAGAAGATTATCGCTATTGCACTTTCAAAGCTCTCACTACCGACACTATTCAGCTCAAAGTTACTTCCACTCTCGACAACAAAAAGTGGAATCTCAACAAACTCTGCGCTTACAATATTTCCCAAACTAACAAGTCTGACTTCAACGTTTTCGCTTACAGTGTACTCGGATATGCTTATGATGGTGTTGACCCAGTACTTTTCGATACCGTAACTCACGTTGACATTTTCCGCAATATCAACTTTGACTTCGAGGGCAACCTTGTATATTGGGGTATCGAAAGAGATGGCGAAAAACTCGACGGCAAAATGGTTTTTGAAAGAGAACTAGCCAACTATCGCAAGGCTATCGGCAATCGCAACACAAAAATTATTGTTACTCTCATCAACGATAGTGGAGATGTCAACGATGCTCACAACTCGGTATTCACGACTCACAAAGAAAAATTCATCAAGAATATCCTTGCTCTCATCGAAGAATACCAACTCGACGGCATTGGTTTCGACTACGAATATTGCAACACAATGAGTGACTACAAGAATTATGGCGACTTCATCAAAGAGCTAAAACAAGCTATGCCAAAGGATAAAATCTTGTCTGTCGCATTGTGTAATTGGCAATTCAAACCAGGACTTTTCCCAAAGAACGCCATTCCTTACATTGATATGATTCAACTTATGACATACGATATGTTTGAAGGCACCAACTACCACAGCACTTTCCAAGTCTCTGTTATGGACGCTTTGTCAGAATTCGCATTCTGCGCTGGCAAAAAGTATCTCAACAAAGTCAATCTCGGACTTCCATTCTATGCTCGTCCAACAAGCGAGTGGAGAGGCGATTGGATTGACTACAAGTCTTGGGTAGAAAATCAAGAAAGATTCAATTTCGCAAGCACAGCTGATTATTTTTCTAACAAAGTAGATTGCAACTACGAAATTGAACCAGGCAATCCTAAATCTCAATGTGACGGCTTGTACTTCAACTCTCCACAAATGATTTATGACAAGACTTCTTTCGCCATAGACAACAATCTCGGCGGTGTTATGTTCTGGCATATGGCGTGCGACCTGCCACTAGATCACCCACTCTCTTTGATAAAAGCAATCAACAGCTCAATCAATGACAGAAAATAACAAAAACTCGATACATATCAAGATGCTGCACTACAATGTGTAGCATCTTTTTTATCAAAAGCCAACGTGGCTTCGATTGCTTGACATTATATTTGTCATGCTTTGCATCATACAAATATTCAGTTTTCAAAGTACACGGCATAAAAATAGCTATACGCTCTCGCAATATAGCTTGCCAATTTGTTTTATATTATAACACCCACTTTGAGCAAAATGCAAAAAAGTATGCCAAAATAATTGAATTGATTTTGTATGCCCCCTCAGTAAGCGAAGTGGCTAGTTGTATCACCTGTGCGGAAACAAGCCGATAGGGATTGTATCCTTGTGAAAGACTGCCCCTTAGCAAGGGGAAGTGGCTTGCGGTAACAAAGTGGGAGCAAGACGATAGGGATTGCCAAAAACCAACTCCCTACGACAAATCTTATCCCCTCAGTTTTGCTTCCGTTACCACTAACGCAAAACAGCTCCCCTTACCATAAGGGGCGCTCTATTCTATTGATATTAAAATCCGTATGAACGGCCGCCTTGTGTAAAGGGGGCTGGTCAATGGAGCAACTGCGGAATTGAGCTGGGGGATTGTCTACACCAGGCTACTCTTTTATGACTTGATTTCTTGTTCAAACAATCATCTTGAACAGCTTGTTGTAGATTTTCTTTACTCTCAGCTTTACTTTTACAATCCCTCAGTCTAGTCGTCGCTATCGCTTTGGACTAGCCAGCTCCCTTTACACAAGGCAGCCTTTTTGTATGGTTTATCCACCTATTTGCGACAGTAACAATCCTTATAACGACTGCCCTTTCCTATCAAAAAAGCTCCCCATAGGGAGCTTGTATATCGTTGTGAACTTAGATAATTTCTTCTGCTTTTTGCAAGAATGCTTTTGTTTTTTCACTCTTTGGATTGCCAAAGACTTGTCTTGGTGTACCCATTTCTTCGATGACACCATTTGCCATAAAGATGACTTTGTCGGCAACTTTGCGAGCAAATTCCATTTCGTGAGTGACAACAATCATTGTTGTGTCGCTATTTTTCAAGCCCTTGATAACTTTTAGCACTTCGCCTGTCAATTCTGGGTCGAGCGCACTGGTTGGCTCATCAAAGCACAAAATATCAGGTTGGAGTGCCAATGCACGAGCAATAGCCACACGCTGCTGTTGACCGCCTGACAACTCACAAGGATAGTTGTGTATTTTGTCTTTTAGTCCAACTTTGTCGAGCAATTCGAGAGCATTTTTCTCGACTGCACTTATATCAATCTTGCTGTTTTCTTTGGCTTGGAGCTTGGCAGCGAGCATAACATTGTCTAACACATTGTAGTGTGGAAAAAGATTGAACGACTGGAACACCATACCCAAATGCAATCTCTTTGCTCTCAGCTCTTCATCAGATAGCGCATGTTCTTTTTTCCACTTTTTGCGAGCTTTATTCTCTTCGCTATCCAAAAGCTTTGCAATCTTGGCTTGTTTTTGTTCTTCGGTGAGCTTGCCTTGCTCTATCTTTTTGATTTTCGCTTCTAGCTTGTCGCTCATATTGTTGGCTATGTCAATGCTTGGAATATCGATAAGCACATCATCACCCACACTCACTTTGCCTTGATCAGGTTCTTCTAGGAAGTTGATACAACGGAGCAATGTTGTTTTACCACTGCCGGAAGAGCCGATTATGGCAAGCACTTCGCCCTTTTCGAGTTCAAAGCTTACACCTTTGAGAACGTTGGTTTTGCCGAATTTTTTCTTTATATCTTTCACTTCAAAAAACGCCATAATCTCTCCTAAATCTTGTAGTAGTCAAGTTTCTTTTCGATATAGTTGAAAAGCAATGTAAGTGCGCCACACATAACTAGATAGAACACGCCTGTGTAGAACAATGGCCAAATAATGCCTTTGGTTGCCACAATTTCTTTTGCTGACATAATGATTTCCACAATGCCAATAATGTTGGCAAGTGACGTATCTTTGACAAGCGTAATAACCTCGTTGCTCATAGGTGGCATAATGCGTTTGAACACTTGTGGAATAACGATTTTGCCCACGATTTGCTTGCGGTTGAGTCCTAGCACATAGCTTGCCTCGTATTGTCCTCGTGGAATGGATATAATACCACCACGATAAATCTCTGCAAAGTATGCTGCATAGTTGACAGAAAATGCGATAAGTGCAGACAAAAATCTTATTTTCATTGGGAAACCGAACACAAGTCCAGGTACGTATTGAACAACGATAAGTTGGAGCATAAGCGGTGTTCCACGGATTATCCATATGAAAACATTGGTGATTTTGGATACTATTTTCAATCTTGACATAGCTAGTGCTGCCACCACCATACCCAGCGGAATGGCGATGATAAGTGTCAAGAAAAATAGACCCATTGTGTATTTTGTGCCTTCGAGCAAGGCAAGTGTTACTTCTTGAAAACTCATTTTGTTCCTTTACACTATTTAAGTAGCCACCCTCTCGAATGACCACTTAAATGCTTTAATGTTTATATGCTTTATTTTTCAATAGCTTTTGTTAGCAATTTTGTTTTTATACTTGTATTTAGTATTTGTACTTGGTTATTTTACTATATTATTTGATTGCAATCAAACTATCCAAGCCATATTTTTTAGCAATTTCTGCTACTTTTCCGTTTTCGTTAAGTTTTCTAAGGCTTGCATTGATTTTGCCGATAAATTCTGTTTCGCCTTTGCGAGCAGCAATGCCATAATACTCATCGGTGAAGTTGCAATCTACCATTTTAAGTTCGCTAAAATCTGACTTGCTGGTGTAGAAACCAGCCATAACTGAGTCGATGATAGCAATATCGCTAGAACCAGATTTTACATCCAACAAAGCATCGATTTGAGCTGCAAGTGGAGTTGCATTCGCATTTGGGAATTCGCTAGCTACCACATCAGCACCTGCACTACCCTTTTCAAATACGAACTTTTTGCCTTCCATAGAAGCTTTGTCAGTGATACCAGAATCTTTCTTTACAACTGCAACTTGCTTGTTGGTCATGTATGGAAGGCTGATTTCCATATTTGCCTTGCGGTCTTCGTTGATTGTCAAGCCGTTCCAGATAAGGTCAATGTTCTTAGATTTGAGTTCTGTTTCTTTTGCGTCCCAACTGATTTTTTGGAATTCTACTTTGATGCCGAGGTCTTGAGCAACTGCCTCTGCAAGTTCTGTATCAAAACCGATGAATTTGCCACCCTCAGTGTAAGCGATTGGTTCATAAACTGTATATCCTACAATCATCTTTCCTTGTTTTTGGATATATTCCCAATCGGATTTGGAATTGCAACCAGCGAATGCGAAAACTGCTGTGCATGCCATTGCGATAACTAAAACTGCAATCATAATTTTCTTGTTCATAACGTTTTCTCCTTTATCACTTTAGCTAACTAAAGTTGTTTATGGTCTTATTATACTTTATCATACTAAAGTTGTAAAGCGTTTTTGCAAACTTTTTTTATTTTTTTGAAAATTTTTTTGAGCGGCTATGTAGAAAGGCGTTTTTGATAATATGTTGATAATTATTTATATAGTAATTATATAATATATATGCTAAGTAAAATAACATTATAATTGTATTTTAATTTGAGATAGATGTTTGGCTTTTCTTATCCCCTCAGAGCGACAACCGCTTTGCTCCGTGTCGCTCAGCTCCCCTTACCATAAGGGGCGCTCTTATTGCGGATAAATTATCCATTGAAAACGGCTGCCTTGTGTAAAGGGAGCTGTTTTATGT
>CAMFVQ010000010.1 GCA_945992255.1 uncultured Clostridia bacterium | reverse complement strand
GTGTTGCACTTGATAGTATAATTCACCTTGTACAAAATAAGCTCCCATAAGGGAGCTTTTGTTTTGAAAAATATTTGTTGTCGACTTAGAGTCTTTCGGCAATCTTTTCTAGGAATGCTTGAGTTTGGAGTGAATGAACTTGGCTCTCGCCTTTGTACAAGCTTGCAAGGTCGCCTGTCATATAGCCTGCCTCGATTGTGTCAATGGTGGCTCTCTCGAGTCGGTGAGCAAAGTCTACAAGCTCGGCATTGGAGTCCATTTCGCCACGCTTAGCAAGAGCCCCTGTCCAAGCAAAGATTGTGGCAACTGGATTGGTGGAAGTTGGTTGTCCTTCCAAATATTTGTAGTAGTGGCGAGTAACAGTGCCGTGCGCTGCCTCGAATTCGTACTTACCGTCAGGAGATACAAGTACACTGGTCATCATAGCAAGTGAGCCGAACGCTGTGGCAACCATATCACTCATCACATCGCCATCATAGTTCTTGCATGCCCAAATCATTCCGCCGTGACTTCTGACTACTCTTGCAACTGCATCATCTATCAAGGTGTAGAAGTATTCGATGCCTGCTGCCTCGAATTTTGCCTTGTATTCTTGCTCGAAAATCTCTGCGAAAATGTCCTTAAATCTGTGGTCATATGTCTTGGATATGGTGTCTTTGGTAGCAAACCATAGGTCTTGCTTGGTATCCAAAGCATAGCTGAAACAACTGCGTGCAAAGCTGGATATAGACTTGTCGGTGTTGTGCATACCCATACAAACACCCGCTGTCTTTGAATAATCGAAAATGTCGATTTCTCTATGTCCGCCCTCATCATCAATGACAAGTTTTGCCTTGCCACCCTTGGTCACATAACCCTCGACGTCCTTGTAAATGTCGCCGTATGCGTGTCTTGCAATGGTGATTGGGCTTGTCCAGGTAGGAATGTATGGGGTGATACCCTTGACCATAATTGGCGCTCTGAAAACTGTGCCGTCTAGGATAGCTCTTACTGTGCCGTTTGGGCTTTTCCACATGTTGGTGAGGTTGTATTCTTTTACTCTTTGGGCATTTGGTGTGATAGTAGCACATTTTACGCCTACGCCGTATTTGACAATTGCGTTGGCAGAGTCGATTGTTACTTGGTCTTTTGTCTTTTCTCTGTTGACAAGTCCTAGGTCATAATACTCGGTTGAGAGTTCTACGAATGGCTCGATGAGAATATCTTTGATCCATTTCCATACTATTCTTGTCATTTCATCGCCGTCCAATTCGACGATTGGGGTGTTCATTTTTATCTTTGGCATACTCTTCTCCAAAATTATATTTGTATATATTATAATATTTTGGTTGGCTTTTTGCAAGCATTTGAGTAAGTGTGATAACTCGATAATACATTGGACTCAAAACGTGCGGTTGGAGGGTGGGTGTTGTCCTCGATTGCCTGCTCAACAATGCAATCGACAATGTCTTCATAATCTAGCCCTTGCTCGGCAAACAAATAATACGCCATAGACCCCGGAATAGTGTTGATTTCGTTGAGGTATGCCTTGTCAGCTGATACCAAAAAGTCCATACGGACTACTCCGCTCATATTCAGTGCGGTATAAATCGATGTTGCCATTCGCTCAATATCTTCCAAAATTTTTCCACCTATTGGAGCTGGATAAATTCTGCCACCGCCGTTCATTTTGCCTGTGGATATGTACTTGTCCTCGAATGATAGGAACTCTTGCCAACTGAGTGGCTGTTCGGGCGATGATACAATCATTTTGCCATTCTTTCGCATAAGGGCTATGTTGATTTCTACAAAGTCTGTCAAAGCTTGTTCGATGACAACTTGGCTGTCATATTGCATAGCAATCTCTACTGCTTGGCTCAGCTCTTCTATATCGTGCGCCGTGTTTATACCTATCGATGAGCCTTGAGAGTTGGGCTTGACAATGAGCGGAAAAGCCAAACCGCCAATCTTGTCTTGAAGATTTTGTTCTTGCTCGTACAACACGCCTTCTACTACATTGCAATCCAATGCACCAAAAAGCATCTTGGACAAGTACTTATTCATTCCGATTGCTGAAGCGCATACGTTGGGACTGGTGATAGGCAAGCCTTGAGCGGTAAAGTAACCTTGTAGTGTGCCGTTTTCTCCCTTGCCACCATGATTGCAAAGCACTACACAATCTATGACGGCAATTTTTTTGCAACGCCCTACCGCTTTGTACAATCCGTCACATTGGAAAAACACCCTGTCCTTTTCCTTATAGTCGAAATCAACATAGCCTTTGATATTGTCCCAATCCTTGACCAAATAAAACTTGTTCGCCGACTGCAAAATGGGGTAAAATTTGTATTTGGATTGGTTGATATTGTGCATAAACTGCACTGCCGTGATAACCGATATATCCCTCTCACAACTATCTCCACCATACACTATTGCCAAGTTTTTCATACTCACCTACCTATTTGTTCTATTTCACTTTTTATCGTATTTCGCTGTTTGTGTATTCTTCTCGAATTCAATAATTGTCTGTAAGGTCGTTTTGGATAAGCACTATGCTGTTTGGGCTAACAATCTTGGCTAGCACCTGTTGGGCTTCATCTAAGTTGGCAACAACCACAATGTCACGACTACCCATTCCTCCGTCAAGCATACCTTGTCTGAGATCGTTGGCATTGACTCCCAACACTATACATTTGTCCGCCACCCTTGCGATATATTCGCCCAACTCAAAGTTTTGGCTTGCTTGACTTTTGCCAAGCTCTACCACCCCTTGGGTCATCACAATTTTTTCACCCTCGAACATACTAAGGCTATCTACCGCCAACTTTGCGCCTATCACATTGGAATTGTAGCTGTCATCAATGATGGTTACGCCGTTGGCTTGCATAACTTGCAAGCGATGCTCGACTGGCTGGATAAGCGGTATTCTGCGGACTATTTTGTCCAAACTCATACCTAGTTGGGTGGCACATGCACTGGCTAGCAAAATGTTGAGTATGTTATGTTTGCCTATGAGCGAGGTGTGGGCGATTGCTTCCTGTCCACCTATATTGATGACAAAATCACTGCCTTGGTGAGAGCAATGTACATCTTTGGCAAAGCAAAAACTTTTCTCACCTACCACGATACAACCCTTGATTTGGTCTTGCATTTGGTCGATATACTCGTTGTCGCCTACTATACAATGCGATTTGTCGGCAATATAATCGACAAGCTCACACTTGGTGGCAATGATATTCTCTATGCTCCTAAAACTAGATAAATGTTGGGGGCATATTGTTGTCAAAATGCCATATTGGGGATTGACTATCTCGCATAGTTCGGCTATATCCCCCACCTCTCTTGCACCCATTTCTACCACAAAAACTTGGCTGTCCGCTGGTATATCTTGGACTGCTTTACATATACCCATAGGCGTGTTGTAGTTGTGCGGTGTGGCAAAAACTTTGTAATCTTCGGCTAGTATAGTTGCCAAAAAATTCTTGACTGAAGTCTTGCCACAACTGCCTGTCACTCCTATGACTATCAAGTCTTGCATGGTGGCAAGTTTGGCTTTGGCTCGCCTAATAAAATGTCGGTGTATCAACTTTTCGATAGGATAATCCAACGCCAAAGCAAGCCTGAGTAATTGCCAATTAAGCAAAATTCCCAATGGTAAAAATAGGTATATCAGCCTAACTTGCTCGATTGTGATAAGACTGCCTAGCCAATATGCTAGCCAATACACCAAAAATAATATGACAAAATAGATAGATTGCCACCTGATAAGCCGTGGTGTAAATGCAAGGTGCTGTCTGGTGTCCATAGTGGATATGGTGACAATTTGGTAAAGACTGGTGATGAGCGACAAGAGCGCTATAAAGTGCTGAAAACTCGGCATTTCTAGCAATATGCTAAGCAAATATATGATATACATATATACCGCCACTGCCAACGCCACCAACTGCTGTTTGGACAAAATTTGCTTGATTTTGTCTGTGCGATTTGGCTTGTATCCGTCTAGTTGGATAAGTGTGACAATCCTCGCCGAAAAAAAAATCATCACAACACTGGTCATCACACTGCACAATATTATCCACCACATACACTCTCTACCCACTCTCTAAATATCGGCAAAAAGTCGCCCAAACTTTCGATATAGCTCCAATGCCCACCATTCAACAAAAATAACTGGGAGTTGGGGATATTCCTCAGTAGCCGTTTTGCCATATACATAGGAGTTTCCCTGTCTTTTTTGCCCCACACAATCGCCGTAGGACAATGTATTGTATGCAACAAGTCGTCTTGGTGATAATTGACAATTTTGACAAAAGTTGATTGCATAATAGGTGAGAGCTGTCTGTAATCGGTCGACCCCCAACCATCAACTTTCATTCCATGCCGTTTTCGGAATTTGTAAATCTTGATTTTGAAATGTTTGCGGAGCGAATATCTTGGCTTGACTCCTGCGCTGTCTATGAGCATAAGGGCTTTTGCATAAGTCGTCTTGCTGGCAATCTCTATGCCCACCCTGCCACCAAAAGAATGTCCTACAAAAACCGCTTGCTTGATATTCAAATAATCCATTAGCTCCATAACGCCAAAACAATAGTCTTGAAGTGTGAGTACCCTGTCTATGGGCGAACTGCCAAAGCCGTAAAAGTCTATGAGAATACACCGAAAATCTTTGCAAAAAAAATGAGCAACACCCAAAAAACTCTCGATACTTCCACCCCAACCGTGTAAAAATACTATGTCCCTCGAGCCTTGCCCTACTATCTTGTAATTGAGAATATGCGACCCCCTATCTTCTCCACATGATTATCGCATCTTCTGTATTGTTGTAATAATTTTTTCGCCTGCCCTCTTCTTTGAATCCAAACTGGATATAAAGCGACTGGGCAACAGCATTGTTTGCGCCAACTTCGAGCGTGATTTCTTCTATGCCTCGGCTGGCACATTCGGCAATCAAGTCTTGCATAAGTAGCTTGGATAGCCCTCTGCCTTGGTATGGCCGGTCGATAGCAATATTGTTGATGTCCGCCTCACCGCCTATCATATAAAAGCTGTAATATCCCACAACCTTGTCCCCAACTAGCAAGACTTTGGCAACTGCGTTGGACTGCTCCGACAATTCCAAAATGAGCTTTTTGCTCCAAGGCGTCGAGATAAGCTCTTGCTCTATCCTTGCAACTTCTTCCACGTGGCAAGGCTGCATTTGTACAATCTTATTCTCCATCTTTTTCTCGCTCTGCTTGAGATTTTTTGAGATACAAAGGTTCGAGAGTGCCGAGATTTCCACTCTCTGCTTTGGCTCTTACAATTCCTATCAAGTGTTCGGCACTAGATGGCTTATTCTTATATATGACAGTGTCGTGGCTTTCATTCAACATATCTTTGGTCATTATGTCAAATTTTACAAAATTTTTCCAACTTCCGTCAAAAGTCGCTGTATAGAACTCATCGTGGCGACAATCTATCGCTGTGATAAACTTGCCTGTGCTGTCATATGCCATTTCTTCAAAAGAAGTGATTGCGACACAAGGCTTGGACAACGCTGTGGACAATGCTTTGCATGTAGCAATGCCAATTCTGATGCCTGTAAATGAGCCTGCTCCTATCACGCAACCTATATAATCTATGTCTTTGAGCGTTATGCCGAGTGCGCCAACAACTTCATCGACAAGTGGCAAAATTGCACTGTTGTGTTTTTTGTTGCCTTCGCTGCTGCGGACTTGGATATTGTCACCACAACTTCCGCATACTACCAATTCATCACTTACACTATCTATTGCCAAAATGTTCATTTTATCTCTATTTCCCTTGTGTTTTCGTCGATTGTTTTGATATTGATGATGATAGGCGACTGGATTTCGGTAAACTTGTTCCACTCTATCACGCATACACCATTCATATAAAGATAGTCATTGAGTCCCAGCTCATACAACTCATCTTCGTCGCTCACTCTGTACATATCAAAATGGTAGAGTGGCAATCTGCCCCCCTCATAACTTTTCATAAAAGTAAAGGTAGGAGAGGTGATATTTTCTTGGATACCAAGTGCCAAAGCTAGCCCCTTGGTAAAAGTGGTCTTGCCTGCCCCCAAATCTCCATTGAGCAAAATAATTTCGCCACCGTGGAGCGTGTTTGCTATACGGCGAGCTATGTCATAAGTCTGTTGTACATTGTGAGAATATTCTATCATACTCATTATTATATTATACTTGACTATCTTTTGCAATTGTTTTATAATTTATAAAGAATATATTCTTTGAGGGCGGGCGAGATTCCCCACCGGTGGTATAGTCCACAAACATTGCAAAACTTAGCAATGCCGAATAGGTGCAATTCCTATACCGACAGTATAGTCTGGATGAGAAAGGAAGGTATTATGAAAAATTATTCTATTTCTAAGGCAAGATTTCTTGCCGTTACTGCCGTTATGGCAGCTGTAGCAACCGTATTACGTTTTTTGGACTTTGGCTTACCATTCTTGCCTGCATTCCTAAAATTCGACTTTTCACTCACACCTGCATTGATTTCGGCTTATGCACTAGGTCCGCTATCTGGTTTTTTGGTGGTCGCTTTTACCGAAACAGTCGCTCTATCTACCACTGTGTCATCTGGCGTTGGGGAGCTGTGCAACATTATGCTTGGCTCTATCCTTGTAGTGTCGGCAGGTCTTATCTATCGCAAGGATACCACTCTAAAAGGCGCTATCATCGGCTCTTTGGTTGGCACTGTGTGCATGGCAGGACTGAGTATGTTGACCAACTACTTCATCACCTATCCAGTGTATTACAACATCATTCCAAAGCAAGCAATCCTTGGTATGTATAATGCTATTTTGCCTAGCGTGGGCGACAGCTTGTGGAAAGCTTTGGCAATATTCAACTTGCCACTCACTCTGTGCAAAGGTTTGATTTCATCGATTATCACATTCTTGCTTTATAAGCGCCTGTCGCCTATTATCAAAGGTTACAACCGTAAAAGCAAAATCCAATGCACTGCTAGCAAAAATGGCGAATATAATTGTACTCTAAACAACTCTGACAATTCAGAAAAATCAGCCCCAAACAGTGCTGACAACTCCAACAAATAAAAAAATTTAACTCATAAAGAATATATCCAAAATGCCCACCAATCATGGCGGGCATTTTTGTTTTCTACAACTTTTTACTATCTAAACTCTTTCAACCTATTATGGTTATCTTGTCACACAAAAGCTGCAAATTGCATAATTATTGGCAACTTCTGTTAGGCATAAAGCTTGAAAAGTTTTTTTGTTTTGATAGACTTCAAAAGGCTTATTTGTGTTCTACGATAGCAATCGAACTGCTTGTTCCCAGCCTTGTTGCTCCTGCATTTATCATCGCCATTGCGGTGTCAAAATCACGAATACCTCCACTTGCTTTGATGCGAGCATTGCCACAATTGGCTTTCATAATCTCCACATCTTCGACCCTTGCACCGCCTGTGCTAAAGCCTGTAGAAGTCTTGACAAAATCCGCTCCTGCTTGGACAGCTAGGCGAGTTGCCTTGGCAATTTCCTCCTTGGTAAGCAAGCATGTTTCGAGAATGACTTTGACCACTGCTCCGCTTTGCTCAACGACTTGGCGAATGTCATTGGATACAAAATCATAATCGCCGTCTTTCATTTTGCCTACATTGAGTACCATATCAATCTCCGCCGCTCCATTCTTGACAGCTTCCACGCTCTCAAAAACTTTGGTTGCGGTGGTGGTTGCTCCCAACGGAAAACCTACAACACAAGCTACATTTATGTCCGTGCCTGTGAGTAACTCTTTGGCATACTCTACCCAACACGCATTGACACAAACGGAAGCAAAATCATATTGTTTTGCCTCGCTGCAAAGCTTTCCTATATCTGCCTTGGTGGCTTGTGGTTTCAAAATTGTATGGTCTATGTATTTGTTGATTTTCATAATTACCTCACTATATCGAGTATTAGGTGTGGTTTGTCCACCTTTTCTTTGGTTATTTTGAATGATTGTTGCAACTCTCCTGCAAGTGCTACGTGCAAGTCCTTGGTGCAATACATTGTAGCCAAAACTTCGCCTTTGCTCACCTTGTCGCCTACATTTTTGGCAAGTTTTACTCCTACTTGGTAGTCAATGCTGTCACCTACCATTTTTCTGCCACCACCCATATCACATACCACACGAGCAACTTGCATTGCATCGATGTCCTGCACATATCCACTGGTAGGGGCAACAATGTCGTAAGTAAATTTGCAAGCAAGCAATTTGGTTGGATCGGCTAGATACTCATCTTCTCCGCCTTGGTACTTGACCATTTGGACAAACTTGTCGTATGCTGAGCCGTTCTCTAAGCTATCTAGCACTTTTTGGCGAGCATTTTCCACGCCTGCTGTCTGCAATAAGTTGGTCGCAAGGTCGACAGATACTTGATATAAGTTGCCCTTATATTTGTTTTGCAACACTTCAATCGCACCAAAAACTTCTAGGCTGTTGCCCACATAGTCACTGAGTGGACAATCCATATTGGTGATGACAGCTCTGATGTTTTTGCCTGCTTTTTTGCCAATGTTTACCATAAGTGTAGCAAGTGCCTTAGCATGGTCGAATGTTGGCATAAATGCTCCCCTGCCGCACTTGACATCAAGCACGATATTGTGAGCGCCAGCGGATAGCTTCTTGGACATAATAGATGATGCAATGAGCGGTATGCTATCCACCGTTGCTGTTACATCTCTGAGTGCATAAAGTTTTTTGTCTGCTGGGCATACGTCCTTGGATTGACCTGCCACGACTATACCAATGTCGTTGATTTGTCGGTAAAACTGCTCTGGCGAGATGTCTACACTTACTCCGTGGATAGCCTCCAATTTGTCGAGTGTTCCGCCAGTGTGTCCTAGCCCTCTGCCACTCATCTTTGCACCAATCATTCCGCATGCGACAACAATCGGAAGTACAACAAAAGTTGTGCTGTCGCCCACACCGCCTGAGCTGTGCTTGTCTACGCTCTTGTCGCCGTATGGGGACAGGTCAAGCATATCACCGCTGTGAGCCATAGCAAGGGTGAGATAGGTGGCTTCTTCATCGGTCATTCCTTTTAGCACGATTGCCATCAACAATGCCGATGTTTGATAGTCAGCTATACTGCCATTCATAATGCCATTTATCCAAAATTCTATCTGAGTTTTGGATAAGGCTTTGCCCATTTTCTTGTCTTGAATAAGGTCGCATATCTTCATAATTTCTCCGCCTTTTACTGCTTTCTATCAGTTCTTTGACAACATTTGGGGGTACTTGTTGTTGCTTTTTTAGCTTGATTGCTTGGTAAATTATGTCATAATCCATACATACCTCGGCAATCAAATTGTACTCTTGCAAGACAGCTTGCTCTATACTTTGCACCAGTCTGTATCGCTCAGTCCGAGAAAATATCGGCTGGGTCGTGATAGCGACAAGCACTTGCTCATCAGCTACCAAACAATAAGCATTTTCGACAAGCGGATTTTGGCATACCATTTGTTCGATGTCGCTCTCTGTTCCGCTTGAAAGCATAGCTGCTACATACATACACATAACCAAAGTTTTCATAACTAGGTTGTGTGCAAATATGCTAAAATTATACTAGTCTGCGTTGTAATATTCTACGTTTGTTCCGTCGCTCCACAACTCTTCCAAAGTGTAAAGCTTGCGAGTTTCTTCGTGGAAAACATGCACGATAACATCGCCATAGTCGATGACTGCCCATCTTCCTTCACTCTTACCTTCAGTACGAAGTGGCTCTACACCAAGCTTGGCGAGTTCATCTTCTACATAGTTGGCAAGCGCTTTGACTTGGGTGGTTGATCTGCCACTGCAAATAATAAATTGGTCCGCAATAATTGTGCGGTGACCTATGTTGACGATAGCAATGTTTTGTCCCTTTCTCATATCCAAAACTTTGCAAATTTCTTGTGTTAAATTGATTTCCATTCTAGCTCCTTTTTGTATAATAATCTACCGCTTGTTGGGTCAATGGATAGATTGGTGTACTTTTGTTCTTCAAATATTGGTATTGGTATTGTATGCACGATACGAACCCTTGGTCAAAATCGCTCTCAGCAATTTTCCTAAGCTCCACAACTTGAGGATAATCACGAGTTTCTTCAATCATATCCGCCATGCAAATAAGTCGAGATAGTGTACTCATATTAGGCTTGGCTGTTGTGTGGTAGCGAATGGCATCAAGCACTTCTTCATCTGAGATACAAAACTCCCTCTTGGCTCGTACATAGCCTGAAAATTGGTGCCATACCGGCGTGTTGATGCTGTCGGTAGGAATAGTCGGGTCTTGGATATTCGCTCCGCCCTTGGCACAATCGTGTAGCATACCTGCAAGCAAAATCTTGTGAGTGTCCAATCCTAGATGACACACTTGATTTAGATGCAAAGCATAATATGTCGTGCTGAGTGTGTGCAAATACCTATGCCCTTGGATATAAGTCATCAGCTTGTCCGCAAGCTCTGCACTCAGACTTGCTCCTTGCAACAAGTTTGGGTCGGCATACAAACTATGACTTTCTATATATTCTTGGACAAGCTTGGCAACATTGCGGACAAGTCCTAGTCTTGCCTCGAAACGAATCTGTGTCGATGATATGTCGGCTGGCAAATAGTCTATGACTTTTATCCTAGCTCCTCTATCTTCCCAATACTGCTTGGCTTGGTCAAATTCGGCTTGGCGATTGCCACGATTGAACACTACAAGTGGCACAAGCCCTATCACAATCTCAGGATTTTTCCACAAGTGCAAGTCTATCAAGCTGTCACCGCCTATCACGAAGTCGAATTGTCCAAAAAGCTCTTGGTAGTGCGGTATCATCAAATAACTATAATTGTTGCCTACAAAATTCCTTTCAATATCGCAAACTTGCATATTTGGCTGGTCTTGAATAGCAAGTGATATCATATCCAATCTATGCTCGAAGCTCATTCCGCAAGCCTTGTGCGGTGGTATGCCGTTGGGCGCAAATATCACTTGGTCATAACCACTGGCAAGTAGTTGTTTGCCCATCAAAATATGTTCGTTGTGCGGTGGATTGAATGTTCCGCCAAATAAAGCAATTTTCATAGTTATATTATATATCAAAAATATTATATTATCAATACTCAATGTCTATATTTCGTGCAAAATTCTCGCAAAATAAGCGATTTTTACCTTGTTGTGCATAATCCGCCGACAAGCGGTAACAATATGGATATGAATACAATCATTGATAAAATCTGGATAGTCATATCTTGTATGCTCGCCTGTTTGATTTGTTGCACTTTTGCAAGAATAAGCTTTGGCTCTAGCATTGGGCTTTCTTGCTTGATTGGGCTGGTCGTTGCACTCTATCTTTTTTCTCGCCAAAATGCAAGAAAACATAGTATGCGATATGCAGACTTTGTTACATATCTCATAGTGAATGGTGATGAAAAACTACTCGATATTGTCAAAGAGTTGGACTCCACCCTGTCTATTATCAAAAAAGACAATATGTACCTGTGGAATGGCGTGCCAATTTTTCTTTGGTTGAAGTTCGGCAATATCTCAGCTGACAGCATTGTAGCTATGTGCAATACTTGCAAAAAATATAACTTTTCTCAAGCCTATGTCATAGCTTCATCAAAAGACAAGAATGCACTCTCATTGTCCAAAAAACTATGCCAAATCAACTTGACTTTTTATGACCTAAAAAACATATACAAGTCCGCCGAAAAGTCCAATATATTGCCAAAAAAACAAAAATATAAAGGCTATTATAAACAAACTTTTTTGCTCGTTTTGTCTACCATATTCGACAACAAAAATACTAAGCGGTATATGTTCGTGTCCTTTGTTTTGTTGCTGTTGTCTTTCCTAACTCCGCTGTGGGTTTATTATCTAACTTTGTCAAGTATAAGTTTGGTTTTGGCTGTGATTTGTATCATAAAAAATAGGTGCAACCTGCCAGACAAGTCGCACCCTGATAACAACCAAAATACCTATTAGAGAACGTGTTTGATACCGTCTTTGTTGGAAATACGATACAAAGTTATCTTGTTGCCAATAGCTTGGATAGGCTCTGCACCTACTTGCTCGGCAAGCTCACCAATAATGTCTTTTGCTCCAAAATCTGCGTTCTTGAGTACGGAAATTTTGATAAGCTCTTTGTTGAAAAGTTGGTCATTTATCTCGGCAATCAATGTGTCGGTAAGTCCGTTCTTGCCAATGTTGATAGTTGGGTCAATGGTCATTGCTAAACTTCTAAGTTTTGCTCTTGTACTGCTGTTCATATCTCTCTCCTTATTCTACAAAATCAAATTCTATGTCGCCTATGCGAACGATATCGCCCTCTACACAACCATTGCGTTGGAGTGCTTTGATAACACCCTTGTCTTTGAGCATTTTTTGGAAATATCTAAACGACTCATAGTCATCAAGCACAACGTTCCTGCAAAGCATATCGACAAGTCCGCCCATAACTTCATAAATGCCATCTTCGTCAATGGTGATAATATAAGATGAAGTGTCTTTGTCGGTAGAAATAACATACTCGACTGGCATTGGCTCGGACTTTGGCAAGTCACGAATCTTGTCAAACACTTGGGTGAGAAGCTCTTCTGTTCCTTGGTGAGATATTGCACTCATGCGGATAACTTTTTGACCGATTTTCTTCTCAAATTCTTCAATCAAACTCTCATCTTCCACCAAATCGCATTTGTTGGCAACAACGATTTGTTCAAGTTTTGCCAATTTTTCGCTATAATTTTGGAGTTCGGTGTTGATTGTTGTATAGTCAACATATGGATCTCTGCCTTCGTGACCTGAGATGTCCACAACATGCACAATAAGTCTTACTCTCTCTACATGTCGCAAAAATCTAAATCCAAGTCCTGCACCTTGGCTTGCACCCTCGATAAGCCCTGGAATATCTGCCATAACGACAGTTTCATCATATCTGCGTACAACACCCAAGTTTGGACTGAGTGTGGTGAAGTGATAGTTGGCAATCTTTGGTTTTGCACTGCTGACAACTGACAAAAGTGTAGATTTGCCTACATTAGGGAATCCTACCAAACCTACATCTGCGATAGTTTTGAGTTCGAGTGTAAGCTCGATTTCATCAGTTCTTTCGCCCTTTTGACAAAATCTTGGAGCTTTGCGTTGAGGTGTGGCAAAACGAGCATTACCCTTGCCGCCTAGTCCGCCGTTTTGAGCCACGAAAGTAGAGTCTTCATAGAACATATCAGCAATGACGTTGCCACTTTTTTTATCCTTGATGATAGTACCTCTTGGCACTTTGATATACAAGTCTTTTCCGCTCTTGCCTTTGCAAGTTTTTGCCCCACCATTTTCGCCATTTTCGGCTCTAAAATGCTTGGCAAACTTGAAGTCCATCAATGTGCAAGCGTTGTTGTCTACGGTGAAAATGATGCTACCACCATTGCCGCCGTCGCCTCCATCTGGTCCACCTTTCGCAACATATTTTTCGGTGTGGAAAGATACGACACCGTCACCGCCGTTGCCTGCCTTGATGAATATAGTTGCGATATCAAGAAACATATTTTATACTCCTAGTTTTTCTATAATAGCCTTGGCAGCCTTTCTTCCTGCTCCCATAGCCAAAATTACTGTTGCTGCACCTGTCACAGCATCGCCACCTGCATAAATGCCATCTACATTGGTGGACATTGCTTCTTCGTTGACAATGATTGTACCCTTTGGTGAAAATTCTAGACCCTGGAAAGTCTTTTTCACAAGTGGGTTTGGACTTGTGCCTAGAGATACGATAACTTGGTCAACATCCAACACAAACTCGCTGTTTGGCACAACGACTGGTCTTCTTCTGCCACTTGCATCTGGCTCGCCAAGTTCCATTCTTACACATTTTAGCCCTACAACTCTGCCATCTTCGCCGAGCATTTGGACTGGATTGGTCAAAAGTTGGAGCTTGATACCCTCTTCTTCTGCATGCACAATTTCTTCTGCTCTTGCAGGCATTTCTTCACGAGATCTACGATAAACTATGTAGACTTCGCCACCGCCAATTCTCTTGGCTGTTCTTGCTGCGTCCATAGCAACGTTACCTGCACCGATAACTGCAACATTTTTGCCGCAATATACTGGGGTAATTGCATCACTCTTGTAAGCTTGCATCAGGTTGACACGAGTCAAAAATTCGTTGGCTGAAGATACACCATTTAGGTTCTCGCCCTCGATGCCCATAAACATTGGAAGTCCAGCACCTGTACCGATGAAAATTGCATCGTATTCTTCTTGGAGTTCTTCCAAAGTAATTGTTTTGCCGATGACAGTATTTAGTCGAATTTCTACACCCAAAGCTTTGAGTTTTTCGATTTCTTTTGCGACAACTCTCTCCTTTGGAAGTCTAAATTCTGGAATACCATAAACTAGCACGCCGCCAGCTTTGTGGAATGCCTCGAAAATGGTAACTTGCATACCCTTTTGAGCGCAATCTGCCGCACAAGCAAGTCCCGCTGGACCACTGCCTACGACAGCCACCTTTTTGCCACATGGCTCAGGTTTTTTATAATCAGCTGTGCCTTTGGCTAGACCATAGTCACCTACATATCTCTCCAAAGCTCCGATAGCTACTGAGCCGCCAAGTTTTGCCTTACGTACACAGTTGTTCTCGCATTGACGCTCTTGTGGACAAACTCTTCCGCAAATAGCAGGAAGAAGGCTTGACTCACTGATAACACTGAGAGCACCCTCTGGGTCGTTTTCTTTGAGATATGCAATAAATCTAGGAATGTCGATGCCTACAGGACAGCCTTTGCGACATGGAGCATTCTTACATCCAATACATCTGCTTGCTTCTTCAATCATAGTTTGCTCATCAAAACCGAGATTTACTTCATCAAAATTGTTGATTCTGACATTTGGGTCTTGATGTCTTGTTGTATTTCTTGGTGAATTGTTCATACTCTAACCTCTCAATCTACATTTAGCTTCGTGTTCTTTGTAGAATCCTGATCTGTTCATTGCTTCTGCAAAGTCTACTTGGTGTCCATCAAACTCTGGTCCGTCTACGCATGCATATTTTGTTTCGCCACCAACTGTCAATCTGCAACCGCCACACATACCTGTGCCATCTACCATGATACAGTTCATACTTACAATGGTAGGAATATTGTATTTGCGAGTAAGTTCGCTCACATTTCTCATCATAATCATAGGTCCAACTACGAATACACAATCAATCTTTTTGCCTTCATCAATGAGTTGTTGGAGTACGGTTGTAACAAAACCTTTTGTACCCAAACTTCCATCATCGGTTGCAATGTATGTGTTGTCGCTGTTGGCTTTGAATTCTTCGATATTGAAGAGCAATTCTTCTGTTCTTGCACCCATGATGACATCGCATTTTAGTCCTTTGGATTTGCGGAGCTTGGCTTGTGGATAGATTACCGCACAACCAATACCGCCACCTACCAAAACAACATTCTCATATTCGTCTAGGTCGGTTGCGTTGCCGAGTGGTCCTACCATATCGTGCAAACAATCACCAACTTTCAATTCGCCCATTTTGTGAGTAGAATAACCTACGTCTTGAACAAGAAGAGTGATTGTTCCCTTTTCTCTGTCATAGTCACAGATTGTGAATGGGACTCTCTCGCCATCTTCATCAACTCTGAGAATGATGAATTGTCCTGGCATACAATGTTTTACGATTGCTGGATTTTCGATGATATACTCCTTAACTCTTGGAGCAATATCTTTGATATTTAGGATTTCGTTTAGCATAGACTATCTCCTTTCTCCTTTATATATTTACAATATTTTTTTACACTACATTCTTCACATTTTGGTCGCTGAGAAGAACATGTGTATCTGCCGTGATGAATGAGTAAATGATGAAATTCTGACCAATGCTCTTGGGGAATAGCTTTCATCAACGACTGCTCAACTGCAAGCGGATTGGTAGAATGGGCAAGCCCTAGTCGATTGGATACTCTGAGAACGTGAGTATCAACCGCAATCGCTTGTCCGCCAAAACCTACTGCATATACAACATTGGCTGTCTTTCGACCTACACCTGCCAATGTGACAAGTTGGTCAATTTGACTTGGTACAACACCGCCAAACCTGTCAACAATGTCCCTTGCACAACTGATAATATTCTTGGCTTTGTTGTGATAAAAACCGCAAGAATATATGCGTTTTTCTAGCTCTTTTATATCCATGCTCGCAAACTGCTCAGGTGTGTCATACTCCTTGAACAGCTGCTCTGTCACGACATTTACCCTTTTGTCTGTGCATTGTGCCGACAAAATGACTGCAACTAGCAACTCAAAAGTCGTGTTGAAGTTGAGTTCGCATACTGCATTGGGGTGTTCGAGTCTTAGCAAGTCAATCAGCTCGTTTACTTCTTGATTGGTCATTTGAGCTTATCCTTACCAAAGAATTTACGCATTTTGCCGATATTGCGGACAAAAAATTGTTTGATTTCGGAAAACAACGCTTTGAATGCCTCGACTTCCGCTCTCATGAACAATATCATAATTGGCGCACATAGCATAATGACAACGTTCTTTACAATCATATCCGTGGTAAGTGGAACAAGTGCCAATATACCTCGCAAGAAGTCCGATGATATGACAGCAATATACACAACCACCGCTATGGCAATCAAGAACAATCTTTCTTTGTTGTACGGCATACATACTTGGAGTAGCACCAACACTGCAACTACGCTGGTTACATAGAATGACATAGTAGATATTTGGGACGAAACATCTATGCCTATATCTCTGTATATATAACTTATTATCCATACCATAGTGGCGACAGTCAGACCTGCCGGCACTGCTTTCTTGAACACCTTACTTAGGAATGATCCGCTAACCTTGGTATCGTTCGGCTCCAATGCCAAGAAGAATGATGGTATGCCTACGAACAATCCGCTGATAAGTGTAAGTTGGATAGGCTCGAATGGATAATTCATTTGGAATATTATGAGCAATAGCGACAAAACTATGCTGTAAGTTGTCTTGACAAGGAACAACGATGCCGCACGCTCAATGTTGTTGATAACACGTCTACCCTCTGCCACAACGCTAGGCAACGCACTAAAATCGCTGTCTAGTAGTACAAGTTGGGCAACATTTCGGCTTGCCTCCGAACCGCTCGCCATTGCGATAGAACAATCGGCTTCTTTGAGAGCCATGACGTCATTTACACCATCGCCAGTCATACCTACGGTATAACCTTTTTGTTTGAGCGACTGAACAAGCACTTTCTTTTGCTTTGGACTTACTCTACCAAAAATAGTGTATTTGTCACAAGCATCATATATCTTTTCATCTGTGTCTAGGTCGATAGAAGCATCAATAAATTTTTCTGCTCCCATAAGTCCTGCACGCTCAGCTACTTTGGATACGGTGATTGGATTGTCACCACTGATAACTTTGAGATTGACACCTTGCTTGGCAAAATACTCGAAAGTTTGTTTGGCGTTTTCTCTGATTTTGTCACTTAGAATGATGAGTGCGATTGGTCGCATTTTGTTCTCATCCATAGTTTCGCTGAGTTGCTCGGTTGTCTTGACAAGCACAAGCACTCTAAAGCCTTGGGATGTGAACTCTTTGGCATCATTCTCGACAAGGTCATATCTTGATTTCAACACAAACTCTGGCGCACCAACAATAAATCTGCCTTTTGCTCCAAAGTCCGCACCACTCCATTTGCGTGCTGATGAGAATGGAATAGTTTTGACAATATCGAATTTTTCTTGACTCTTGAAGTACTTGGAGAATGCCTCGAATGTAGCACCTTGACTGCCCAAAGCTTCTACCATGTTGTACATAATATCATCTACGAATCCGAATTTGGTCGAATATACATGAGTTTGCTCGACTTGCATACTGCCTTCGGTGATTGTGCCTGTTTTGTCCAAACACAACACATCTACTCTTGCCAAAGTCTCGATACAATACAAGTCTTGGACAAGTGTACGCTTTTTTGCAAGCTTGACAACACCTGCCGCCAAAGCAATACTTGTGAGCATGACAAGTCCCTCAGGAATCATACCCACAATTGATGCTACCGTGCCTGTCACAGCTTGGTTGATAGTTGGGGTGGTGTTGAGGTTGGTAAAGAACATCAAAATTCCGATAGGGAAAATTGCGATTGTTACGATACGGATAATCCAGTTGATTGACTTCATCAACTCAGACTTTGGCTTTTTGAATTGTTTTGCCTCAGCCATAAGCTTTGATGTATAGTTGTCCTTGCCGACTGCTTCTACTCTTGCACGACATTCGCCTGCTTGAACAAAGCTTCCTGACATCAACTCACTGCCAATTTCTTTGTGTATGTCATCTTGTTCGCCAGTGAGCAATGATTCGTTGACTTCGCATAGTCCATCGACAACCACACTGTCCGCTGGCACTTGGTCACCTTGTTTTAGAATGATTATATCATCGAGTACAAGGTCGTTTAGATTGATTGATTGCTTTTGTCCGTCTCTGACTACCATAGCCTCAGGGCTAGATAGCAAACTCATTTTTTCGAGAGTGAGTTTGGAACGGATTTCTTGAATAATGCCAACTACCATATTGCACAATACAACGCCCATAAACAAAGCATTCTTGATTTCGCCATAAATCAATATCATGGTCGCTAAGAAAAAGTTGAGTATGTTGAACAGTGTGAGTACGTTTGTACGGAAAATGTTGGCATACGACTTGGTAACAATGTTTGGTTGTTCATTGGTGTTGCCACGATTTATTCTTTCTTCGACTTGAGCTGAGGTAAGTCCAATATTGCTGTCAGCTTGGACACGCTCGAGCGGATAATTGTATTTGATTTTCTTTTTCTTGGTTTTCTTTTCTTTCTTTGGTTGCTGCGATGTGCTTTCCTCTTCCTCAGCGATTGCTGTTTGGTCTTGGACAGCGGTGTCTGCCACTTGCTCCACGCTTGACTCCGGCACAACTGGCTCGGCTGGTTGAGCAATATCAAGGATAGTCATTTGCACATTTTGAAGTTCGGCATTATTCGCCTTTTTGGTGGACTTTTTGCGAGTAGTCTTTGGCTTGGCTGGAGCTTCAACCACTACCTCATCGGCTACAACTTGCTCGATAGGTTTGTCCTCAACCTTTGTTTCATCTATTGACTTCTCTTCAGTAGGTGTTTTAGTTGCCTTTTTGCGAGTAGTCTTTGGCTTGGCCGGGGTTGTAGATGTTGGCTCAGTTGGAACTGCAGGCATTTCTACAATCGGTGTTTCTTCTTGCTTGCTCTCTTCTTTTGGTACGCTGTCTACCTTGGTAGATTGTTTGCGTGTAGAAGACTTGGCAGCTATGGTAGCTGTCTTAGAAGATGATTTTTGGGTTGTCTTAGACGACTTTTCTTTGGTCACAACTTCCGCTTGAGAGATGCCAACTGACTTGTCCTCTGTCGGATTTGTTGCTATTTTGGTCGTCTTTTTGTTTGTAGAATTCGCCATAGTATATAGTTTAACATGCTTTTATATAAAAGTCAATTTTATATAAAATGTTATTTTTATTTTTCGAGTTTTACTCTTCGCTTGGTTGCCTTGACGAACAAAGCTTTTAGACCTTCATAATCTTCACTTTGTACGGCTGTTTTTATCTCTTGGAGTTGCTTTTCAAAGTCATCGATTTTGGACACAAGATTGGACTTGTTGTTGATAAACAATTCTGCCCAAAGTGCATCATTTATGTTGGCAATTCGAGTCAAATCTCGATAGCTGTCGCCGATATATTTGCCAGTTTCGCTATCTTCACTGTCGCTGTTGATGAGTGCAACTGCCAAAGCGTGTGGCAACTGGGAAGTGTAAGCAATGATGTCATCGTGCTTGGTCGGTGTGGTGATTTTGATTTGCCCAAAACCCATATCCAAAGCTAGATTTTGGATAGTGTCCATCGCACTTTGGCTAGTTTTGTCCGTTGGAGTGATGATGAAATTCGCTCCCTTGAAAACTTTGTCATCTGCATAATCAAAGCCTTTCTTTTCTCTGCCTGCCATTGGGTGAGCAAAAACAAAGCTAATATTTTGGGGAAGCTGAGCCTCTATCTTGTCCACAAAGTGAGATTTTAGTCCTGTCACATCGGTGATGATACAACCGCTCTTGACCATGCCGATAGTGTCTTTGATAAATTCTGCAATTTGGTCAGGATAAAGTGCCATAACAATTATGTCCGAGATTGGGAAAAACTCATCAGATGTAGTGCTTGCTTTGGATATTGCACCCACAGCCAAGGCTTTGGACAAAGTATTCTCGTCTTTGTCTACTCCATACACTTCATAGCCGAGTTTGGACAAAGCAATGGCGTACGAACCACCTATGACGCCAAGTCCAACTATAGTTATTTTGCGAATATTGTCAATCATTGTGTTCACCTAACAAAACATCAATTGCTTTGATGTATCCTTCAAAGCCCAAACCTTTGATTTGAGCTACACAAGCGGCTGCCGTCACTGAGATTTTGCGGAATTGCTCTCTCTCATCAATGTCAGATATATGCACTTCGACGGTAGGAATGTTGATAGCTTTGATAGCATCAAAAATTGCATAGCTATAATGTGTGTATGCTCCCGGATTGATGACCACGCCATCTACATTGTCATAGTAACATTTGTGCAAACGGTCAATGATAGCCCCCTCACAATTACTTTGGAAAAAGTCAAGGCTTACTACATTTGCTCTTGCCGATTTGATATACTCCACCAACCCTTCATAGGTATTGTTGCCATAGATTGCTTTTTCTCTGATACCTAGCATATTGAGGTTGGGTCCGTTGATTATCACAATGTTTTTCATACTCTATCTCCTACTCGCTTGACAAGCTTGTTTATACATGATTTTACAGTTGAATTGTTGGCAACTTTGGTGTCGCAAGATGAAGCATAAATATGTTTGCGTTCGTTGAAAATTGTCGATATGTTTCGACTTTTTCCATTCAAAAGCGGTCTTGTCGAGGTGTCGCAATCCCTCTCTATGAGTTGGATTTTTCTGTCCAACCACACGACTTGTCCGCTTGCTTTCATCATAGCAACATTGACAGGATTTTTGATAATTCCTCCACCCGTTGCAACGACACAATTATGTTTGGTCACTATCTCTGCCAAAGCCTTTGTTTCTGCCCTGCGAAAATATTCTTCGCCTATCTCGAACATTTGGGCAATGCTCTTGCTTTGCATATCGACTATATACTGGTCGCTGTCTATCACTTCATAAGCCAATCTTTGAGCCAACTCTTTGGCAATAGTTGACTTGCCACACCCCATCATACCGATGAGGTAAATATTGTTGTTGGACTTTTGGTCAAAATCATGTTTTAGTTGGCGATATATTTTGTCCACTACTCGCTTGTTTACATTGATATTTTGCCAATATTGCTGAGCTTTGACAGCTTGGGCAACCAACATATAAAGTCCGTTGGCAACGTACAAGCCGAGGCTTGCTGCCAATTGGAGGAACTTGGTCATTGTCGGATTGTACACAATATCAACCGCCACTTGCCAATTAGACAAAATATCCTTGCCGACTGGGCTGCTATCAATGTTGGGGCTCATGCCTACCGGGGTTGTGTTGACTATCAAATATCCCTCAATCTTAGCTAACTGAGTATAATCAATTTGTTCGCTATTGGGTGTACGTGATACAACCAACACTTGCTTTGCATGCATTTTTTTCAAAACATACTCGACCGACTTGCTAGCTCCACCACTGCCAAGCACTACGCAAACTTTTCCCTTGGGGTTAATATGATTGACATCTAGCAAAGCTTTGAAGCCATAAGTGTCCGTATTGTAACCAATCCACTTGTCACCCACTCGGCTGATTGTGTTGACAGCACCCAGTTCTTTGGCATCGCCTACGACTTCATCTAGGTATGGTATAATCTGCTCTTTATATGGAATAGTCACATTCATACCGCTCATATCCGCCAAAAGCTCTCTTATGCGGGACAAGTTGGTTGGAGGTATTTCCACCACCGAATAATCGTTGTCCATACCATAATGTGCAAAAAATTCTTTGTGAATAGCAGGCGACAAAGTATGAGGTAAGCTTTTTCCAATCACACAATATTTCATTTGATTTCTCCTGTTGCATAAGCACCAATCAGCTTGAAAATTGTAGAATTTTGTTCGAGATTATCAAGCGCAAGCAAGACATTTTTTTGTCTGCAATCGCCATCGAGGTCAACATAAAAACTATAATTTTGGGGATTGTTGCGGATAGGTCGTGACTCTATCATCAACATATTTACATTGTACCTTGCAAAAATTTTCAAAGCATTGTACAAACTACCTACATTGTTTTTGAGTACAAAATGCACACTTACTTTGTTGCTCTTTCCTTGGATAAGCTTTTTGGAAACAACCACAAATCTGGTAAAGTTGTCTTTGCATGTTGCAATATTTTTTTGGATAATTGCTAGGTCGTAAATGTCGGCATTAGAAGCGTCTGCCACAGCTCCAATCGAATTGTCATCGCTGTCTTTTACTATTTGGCAAGCGGTTGCCGTACTTGCACACTCCTCGCACTCTATGCCACAATCTTTTAGCCATTCTCGGCATTGAAGTAAAGCTTGGGGGTGAGAATAAACCTTGCGAATATCGGCAACATTTCCGCCTTTTTTGCTCAGCAAAACATGTTCTATACGCAACCACTTTTCGCCCACAATATACAATTCGTATTTGCCAAGCAAATCGTAAACATCAGTGATTGCACCAGTAGAAGAATTTTCGATAGGCAAAACGCCGTACTTGATTTCTCCATTGCTCACCGCCTTGAAAATGTCTTCAAAACTCGAATAGCTCTCGGCATTATCTCTGCCAAAATACTCTTTGGTAGCTCGCTGAGTATTGCTGCCCACCGCACCAAAATAGCCAATCTTTGCGTTTGGGGCGTATTCTTCTATATCAAGCTCCAACTTGACTTGCTCATCATAAAATTCCCTTTGGTAGTCCTTGGACATTTCCATAAGGCAATTCATAAGCGTTGGCACGAATTTTTTTAGCTCTTCGTTGTCCATTTTGTCAACAGCTTTGGCAATGACTTGTTGTTCTCGAGAAGATTGTAGTACACCCACGCTGTTGCTTTTCTTGTACTCTGCCACTTGCTTTGCACACTCCATTCGCTTGGCGAACAAGTCGATTATTTGGCTGTCTATATCATCAATATTTTTTCTTATTTCGTCCAAATTCATACTATTCTCCCAAACTCTCCAACATAGCAATCGCTGCTGCCGCCTCAATCACTGGCAAAGCCCTCACCAAAATGCAAGGGTCGTGTCTGCCTTGTATACTAAGTTTGCAATTCTCTTTCTTGCTCAAATCCACCGAATTTTGCTCCTTGAAAATAGAAGGCGTTGGTTTGATAACCACTTCAAACACAATCGGCATACCTGTGGTGATACCGCCTAGGATACCGCCATTGTTGTTGGTAGTTGTGACAATTTTGTCACCTACATAACAAAATTCATCGTTGACTTCTGAGCCATACTTGCTACTCAAATCTTGACTTTCGCCAAAACTTACGCTCTTGACAGCTGGCACAGAAAACAACAAGCTAGACAACACACTTTCTATCGAATGGAAAAATGGGTCACCCACACCTGCCGGCATACCTGTCACCGCACATTGGATTTTTCCGCCCACGCTGTCGCCGTTATGCTGAGCCGAACGGATTGTTTCTTGCATAATATCTTTCATTCTCTCATCGAGCAATGGAAATGCCGAATGTGACAAATCATCTAGCATACAAGGCGTAATATCCATGCCAAAACGTTTGTCATAATTGTCCTTGACCGCCAAAATATGACTGCCAATCTCTATGCCCTTGTGGGACAAAATTTGTCTGCAAATAGCTCCTGCAAAAACAAGCGGAGCGGTTATTCTGCCTGAAGAATGTCCACCGCCTCGATAGTCGTTGTTGCCATGAGTCTTGACATAGTAGCCCCAATCGCTGTGGCTTGGGCGAGGTATGGCTTGGTTGTAATCACTGGAGCGAGTGTTGGAATTGTAGATAATGCCGGTAAGTGGTGCCCCTGTTGTTTTGCCGTCCAAAATTCCACTGACTATCTCGACCTTGTCCGCCTCTTTGCGAGGTGTAGAAAACTCTCCTCCCGGCGCTCTGCGAGCCATTTGGAATTCTATCTCTTGCATATCAAGCCTAACTCCGCTAGGAAGTCCGTTGATTGTAATGCCAATCGCCTGTCCGTGTGATTCTCCGAATATGCTCAATCCGATTTTTCTTCCCCATATTCCGCTCATTTTATCTTTCCTCCCACACTGGTATATACTTGCCAAAAGTCTGGATAAGACTTGCTGACACATTCTTTGTTGTCAATGATGACTGGGTTTGTTGCCCTTGTCGCCGCAACGGCAAGAGCCATTGCCATACGATGATCGTTGAACGAACTTACCTTGCCACCACCAAATGACTCAACACCCTCGAACTCCAACCAATCTTGTCCCATACTGACCTTTGCTCCCAACTTACTCAACTCGCTGAACGTTGCCACAAGTCTGTCACATTCTTTGATTTTCAGTCTGCCGATATTGACTATGCGAGTTTTGCCTTTTCTCAGTGCAACTCCCACCGCCAACACTGGCACAATATCAGGACAATTCCCACAATCAAGCACCAACGTTTGGTCACTTGGGGTAGTTTTGATTTGGTCGCAAAAGTCATCTATAACCCTGTCGCCTTGCAAGGAATGCTCATTCAGTCCGCATATCTCGATTTCACTGCCAATGAGGTTGGCAACTTTGAAAAACGCCGACTGAGAATAGTCACCCTCGATAATATAGTCACGGCTTTGATATTGTTGATTGCCACGGATAAAAAACTTTTGATAGTTGTCATTGTGTACGACAATGCCGAACTTACTCAATGTGTTGAGGGTCAAGTCAACATAACCGACAGACTGCATAGGTGATGTGATTTCTATCTCGCTGTCACCGCCAAGCAACGGACAAGCAAACAAAAGTCCGCTCAAAAACTGACTGCTGACATCTCCCCTAAGCGAAAACTTTCCGCAATTTAGACCTCCGCCAACCCACAAATCAAGCAAGTTGTCACTGTTGTTGAAGCTGTCATTTTGGTACAATATGTTTTGACTTGCAAGGATATTTTCAAAAATTTCCATAGGGCGAGTGCCAAGTTTGCCCTTGCCTACAAAATGAATCTTGCCCTCGCACAGCGCCGATGCTATCATTGTCAAAAACCTGAGCGTTGAGCCTGACTCTATACAATTTATTTCTATGTCGGATTGGACTTTTTGACTTATGCCTTGCACAACAAGCCTATCTTCTACTTGGGTGATTTTTGCCCCCAAAGCACGCATAGCGCCTATTGTGGCAATTATATCATCGGAAAATGCAACATCGAAAATCGTGCTGACTCCTTGCGAAAGTGCTGCACAAATAATCGCCCTATGTGCATCGCTTTTGGACGGCGGTATTTGGACCACTCCACTCAATTTTGTCGGCAACAATTCTATTTGCATTCTCTAAAAAACTCCGATGTCGTTGGATATAAAAAACTTTTGCCTATCTCGCTGATAAGCACAATGACAAGCTCCTTTCCAAGGTTTTTCTTGTCGTTTGCCATATTGGCAATAATCTCGTCTTGATCGGCCTCAATGTGCGTATCCAAACCATATTGGGTGAGAATTTTGTCAAGTCTTGCCGCACTGCCAATCGCTGTAAGTCCTGCTTTTTCACTTAAATGCGTGACCACGCTCATACCTATGCCCACCGCAACCCCGTGACTCACTCGCTCAAAGTTGAAATACTTCTCGACAGCATGTCCATAAGTGTGACCAAAGTTGAGCAACATTCTGTCACCCTTGTCCAACTCATCACGCTCAACTATGTTTGCTTTGAGCTGGCAACAGTTTGCTATAATAGCCTCGGCTTGCTCCATAAAACTTGCTCTGTCTTTGATTGAGTCAAGCTTCTCGAACAAGTCTTTGTCGAGTATGCAACCATACTTGATGACTTCCGCCATGCCGTCGATATAAAAACTATCTGGCAAGGTCGCCAAAACAGCGGTATCAATGAGTACAGCCTTTGGTTGGAAAAAACTTCCTACAAGATTTTTACCCTGAGCTAGGTCTACCGCAACTTTGCCCCCAACTGAAGAATCGACTTGAGCAAGCAATGATGTCGGAATTTGAACAAAGTCCACACCCCTCAAATATGTCGATGCAACGAACCCTGTCAAGTCACCAACAACTCCGCCACCTAGTGCTATGACTAAGTCTTTGCGAGTAAGTCCAAAAGACAACATTGCTTCATACATTGGGCAAATGCTTTGGATATTCTTAGACAATTCGCCTGCCTTGATGAGGTAAAGCTCGCATTCATAACCAGCTTTGTTCAAACTGTCTATCAAAGTGTTGGCATAAAGTGGAGCAACATTGGTGTCACTGACTACAAAGATTTTTCCGCCAGCACAATGGATATGCTCACCAGCTTTGGCAAGTATCTCATTTTCCACAATTATGTCATAACTATTTTTTCCTAGATTTACGTGTACTTTTCTCATAGATATCTCACAATTTCATTATAATATAACTATAACACGCACAATTAAATTTTTCAATAAAAATAAAAAAATAAGCAAAATATTATCGTTTGCCATGCTTCAATCAAACAAATCGGCTATCTTGCAATGATTACATTTGGCAAAACTAATTTAATTTTGCACAAAAAATGCCCAGCGACTAGCTGAGCATCTTGTAGTTTGTATGTTGAATTATGTTTTTAGTTTGGGGCTACATCATCGACTTCCAGCTCGCATGCGTTCGACTCTTCTTCTAGCTCTAAATCTGAGATTTTCCCACCCACAGCGCTTACAGCTTCCTTTGGCGTTTTGAGCTTGGTCAAGAATACTGCAATCGTGGCAACAAGTCCTGTCATACCGCCCACAAACCAACTTGATGGCACTGCCCAATATATACCTTTCAGTCCCATAAAATGCTCGAGCAGATAACTAAATCCAACTCTTGAAGTTATGGACATTATAGTTACTGCAAAGAATGTTTTGAGCATTCCCATTCCTTTGAACAAAGCTTGGGATTGGAGTATCAAAATCGTGAATATATATGCTACCGAAATTGCCTTGATTGCATCTGCACCTACTTGGATAACACCTGCGCTTTCTTCTCCGACAAACAATCCTGACAAGAACTCTGCACCAAAGTATCCCACAAGCCAAGTGATGAGCGAATATATCGTCAAGAATATCCAAGATAGGTTGTAGCCTTGCTTTATTCGACTGAGTTGTCCTTTACCCATATTCTGAGCGGTAAAAGTGGTGAATGCGTTGGTATATCCTCTGACTGGAGTTTGCAAAATGCTGTCTACTTTGTAACTGGTGTTGATACCTGCAATGACTGTCGCATTGTATGAGTTGACAAGTCCTTGAATCATCACTCTACCCACATAAACATATACTTGTTGGATAGCAAAAGTCATACCATAACTCAATACAGGTCTTATATATCGCTTGGATATGGTCAAATCTTTGAAGCCGAGTTTTAGCATATCAATCTTGACATAGGTGTATATCATACATGCAACTACTGATACGAATTGGGCTATGATTGTTGCAAATCCTGCCCCCCTTACTCCCCATTTGAACACTATCACAAAGAGTAGGTCAAGTCCTGCGTTGATTGCTACTGAGAGCAAAAGAAATATGAGTGGCAAACTTGATTTTCCTATGCTTCTGAGAGCATAGCAATAGAAGTTGTAGAGATAGCAGAATATTCCGCCTGCATAAATTATGTATAGATAATCGGTGGTGTCTTTGATAAGTTCGGTAGGTGTATGAAGTAGCAATAGAATAGGTTTGGTGAACGCTATACACAATGCACACAGTACCACTGTGATGATACTGCCTAGTATCAAAGCTGTGGACATAATCTTCTTGATGTTGGCAAAGTCTTCTGCTCCATAATGTTGGCTGATGACTACACCTGCGCCCATTGAAAGCCCCATAAGTAAGAAAATAATTATGGACATTATAGGGTTGGCTACACCCAAAGCTGCCAAGGCATTTTCGCCTACGACATTGCCCACTATCATACTGTCAATAGCATTGTACATTTGTTGACAAAAGTCACCAATAATGAACGGAATAGAAAAAATAAGTAAATTCCAAAATGGGTTTCCTTGCAATAAGATTTGCGATTTGTCTTTCGTCTTTTCCATAAAGCACTTCCCTGTATGTCCCCACTTACATTACACTGATTATACGCCCACGCCTGCTGTATGTCTAGTGTTTTAAGGGCTTATTTTCAATTTTTTTTGCAAAAAATTGTGCGGTATTTTGTCGGTGTTGTACCCTATTTATGTAAAAAATAATATTATAATTATTATATCAATTTTAGATTTGTTTTTGGGTTTTGTCCACCAAAAAAGAAGCCTTGCGACTTCTTAATTGGTTGTATTTTATATTGGATTATTTTAGCATTTTGTTAATTGCACTCACAAGTGCCGAAACTGAAGCGGCAATAATATCGTTGTGAATACCTACGCCCCATATCTTTTTGCCTTGATCATATTCAATACATACATAAGCAACAGCTTGCGACTTGGAAGTGGTGGTCAAAGCATGCTCGTGATATTCGCTGATAATATAGTCTTTGTGTATGAGTGGGCGGATTGCGTTGTTGACAGCGTCCAAACGGCCATTGCCTTCTCCTTCGACATCTACAATATCGCCATCTCTCATCTGAGCAGTCACGATAGCTTCAATATCGCCTTTTTGCTTGAAGTGATATTCAAAAATCTTGAACACATCGGCAATGTTGACATAATTGTTCTGGAATATATCGAAAATCTCGTTTGGTTGAAGTTCCTTGTGGCTGTGGTCGGACACATTCTTGACTTCGTATCCAAAGCCTTCTCGCATTTTTTGTGGAAGATTGAATCCGAATTGGTGTTCCATAAGATAGCCGATACCGCCCTTTCCTGATTGGGAATTGATACGGATAACATCTCCGTCATATTCTCTGCCAATATCCTTTGGGTCGATTGGAAGATAAGGCACGCACCAATGCTCTGGGCATTTTTCTTCTTTCCACTTCATACCCTTGGCGATTGCATCTTGGTGAGAACCAGAGAATGCAGCAAACACTAATGCTCCACTGTATGGTTGGCGGTCATAAACTTTCATATTGGTAACCTTTTCGTACACTTCGACAAGTGCAGGAATGTTGGAAAAGTCAAGTTGTGGGTCAACACCGTGGCTGTACATATTGAGCGCTAAGGTGATAATATCCACATTGCCAGTACGCTCGCCATTGCCGAACAAAGTACCTTCAATACGATCGCCTCCTGCCAAAAGTCCCAACTCGCTGTCTGCGATAGCACAACCTCTGTCGTTGTGTGGGTGCAAAGATATGATGACATTTTCTCTGTTTTTGAGATTTTTGGACATGAACTCAACCTGAGAAGCATATACGTGAGGAAGTGACATTTCGACAGTGACAGGCAAGTTGATGATGACTTTGTTGTCAGCTGTTGGTTGCCAAATATCAATGACTTCGTTGCACACTTCAAGCGCATAGTCAACCTCTGTTCCTGTGAAGCTCTCTGGAGAATACTCGAACATAAATTTGCCCGGGGTCTTGGCAGCATACTCTTTACAAAGATTGGCACCAAACTTGGCAATATCAATGATTTCTTGCTTTGACTTTTTGAAAACTTGTTCTCTTTGGGCTACGGAAGTAGAATTGTAGAGGTGAACAACAGCTTGTTTGACACCGCTCAACGCCTCGAAAGTCTTTTTGATGATATGCTCTCTTGATTGGGTAAGCACTTGGACTGTCACATCATCAGGGATAAGATTTTTCTCGATAAGTGTCCTCAAAAACTCGTATTCTGTCTCACTTGCAGCAGGGAATCCTACTTCAATTTCTTTGAAGCCAACATCGCATAGTAGCTTGAAAAACTCTAACTTTTGTTCCAAACTCATAGGAACAATGAGGGCTTGATTGCCATCTCTTAGGTCGACACTACACCAAGCAGGTGCTTTGTCAACGTACTCTTTGGTTGTCCAATCTCTACAACTAGTGGGTGGCATAAAGTAGCCACGTGCATATTTGTTACAGTTTTTCATACTACATCTCCTTATTTTTTTATAAAAAAAACTTCCGTCACACATAGAGACGAAAGTTCGCGTTACCACTCTAATTCATATTGCAATGCAATATACACTCGATAGCTATAACGGGCTTATCCGACCAAACCTACTTGTTTCAATTTGGCAACTCCAAGACGAGTTCACATTTCCACTTGGCTATCTTGCACCAACCGACAGCTCTCTTGTTCCCATTTCGATGCTACTACTTCTTTTCACAGTTTTTGTATTTGGGTATATTCTATAACACATTTTTTGCTTTGTCAAGAATTTTTTTTGTAGGCTATATTTTTTTGCAAAAATGACAATTATTCTACCAAAAACTAGTGATTTCACTTTTGGGCATATTTTCCTATAATAAATCTTTGGATAAGCGTATATTCCACATTGGCAAATATTGGGCGGTTGTCCTTGTCTACGCCAACTTGGTCGCCTTTGTTGTTCTCAAAATAACTGCCAACACCGCTTTGTCCATTCATTTTCAAATATATATCATTGAAAAAGTTGCTTATATTAGTAAAAAAATTGTATTGTTGCCAAAATTCTTTTTCTGCCTGTCTATCGGCAACAGCAACATTAGGCAACCTCAAACTCTTCAGCAAGTCATAGTTACCACTGTAAACCAAAGCTTGTTGGAGATAAGTATAAGAATAATAATATCCGCAATATCTAAGATAGTCATCATCGCTGCTAAGCAAAATATACACACTTATGAAGTTGGCATCGCTCTCTCGCATCACGCACTTGGTATGAGCTAGCTCGTGTATCATCGTTGGCACGATGTCGGTCATGGGTGCAAGATCATTGATATTGGCTTCGCCAAACGGCACAAAAGTTATGCCCAAAATATTGCAATGACTCATAATTTTGTCGAACACAATAGGCTTGGCGGTGGAAGTAAAATCCCCAAAATATTCCTTGTCAAGTTTGGAATACTCTTCTTTGATTTTCTGCGACAATTCTTGGAATGTATAGGGGGAAACGGATCGCCCCTTGTCATCTTTTTGTACTTTGCTTGCAGTCAATTCAAACTCTGCAAAAAAATTCTCGACAGACTTAGCCACCATTTGTTTATCTATTTGTTTGCTTTCGACCAACTCGAACGGCAGAGCTGCACGATTGTAGCAAATTGAGGTCGTGGATACATAGATTGTTACCACACTCACGATTGCCACCAATATGCTACACAAAACTTTACCAGCTTTGAAAGATTGCTTTTGACAAGCAAGTACAATCGCCCAAACTATCAAGCCAATTCCAACGCAGACAAGCACGAAACACACCCACTCGAATATGCTAAAACGTGCCAGCGAAATAAGTTTGCCCATTCCACTAGTCCATGCAAGCGACCAATGCCTTGTCATCTTTTCGGCAATCTCTGCATTGGTAGACACAAGAAAAATTGTACAACTCACCAAAACAAGTACACTTGCCGCCAACAATAAATATATCAGTGACAAAACATTCTTATAATATTCATAACTGTGCAGTTGCTTTTCCTTGCGCATAATCTAATTATACAATAAAATATATCGTTTTGCAACAACCAAAATTCTTGCATAAGTGCAAACATTTTTTGCATTTTTATCGATATGTATCGAGTTTTTGGCTGTTTTACAAAAAGAGAGAGCCTCAGCTCCCTCAATATTTTTTGGTTGTAGTAGGGGTATTATTTGGCATATTTTGCTGACAACAGCACGATATGAGCATAAGCAAAATCATTTGATTCAGGTCAAAACTTCTACCGCAATGATTGCAATCACAGTGACGATGACAGCAGCTATGCCCTATATTATATCCGCCACAATCTCTATGACAGGTATATTTTTTCATAGTCACTCCTTGGCATGCCCACTACATATTATGCCTACCCAACACATTATGTCACAACAAAATACACACCACACCACCCTTGCCATCATTGACAATCTTGGTGACCGCTTTTTGCATTTTTGATCTGGCATCTTCAGGCATTGTCATCAATTTGTTGGATATACCATCTTTGGCGATATTGTCGAGTGTTTTGCCAAGCATATTGGTCTTCCAAAGTCCCATGCCCTCTTCTCCAAAGTCTTCGAGCCACCTCTCCAAAATCTCTTTGGAGCTTGACTCACTGCCAATCAGCGAATTGACTTCAGTGTTGACATCGACTTTCATAATGTGCAATGATGAAGATTTGGCATTAAGTTTGACAGAATACTTGTTGCCTTTTTTGACAATTTGCGGTGGCATAAGCTCCAACTCTTCTACACTTGGCACGACTATTCCATAACCAAAATTGTCCACATCTTCAAGTGCAGATTTGATACGATCAAACTGCGACTTGGCACTCGACAGCTCTTTGATATAAGATATCAGTGCAAAATCATCTTTGATGTCTTGTCCTGATTGTTCGGACAATACCTGATAGAATAGGTGTGGTTTAGGCTTGACTACTAGCGAGCATTTACCTTGCCCGAACTCTACTTTGATGTCGCTAGATTTATCCAAAAATTCATCATCACCAAACAAGTCATACAACTTTTTGTAGTCTTTCATCTTGGTGATTTCATCTACTATATTTTCGACTTTTTCGATTATGTGGCATATTACATTGTTTTCTCTTGGCAAAGCTTGAAGCCAACTAGGCAATTCTATATCCAAAGATTGGAGCGGAAATTCCCCCAAGATCTCTGTTAGTAAATCCGCCATATCCCCACCGCTCATATCCAAAACATTGTACAAAAGCACACCACAACCATACTTTTCTTCCAAAGCCTGTCTTAGCTGTTTGGTCTTGGTATCGTGAGGAGTTTTGGAGTTGAGAAGTACGACAAACGGCTTGCCCAGCTCTTGCATTTCTCGCACAACTCTCTCTTCACTATCTACATAATTTTCTCGCTTGATGCCAGTGATTGAGCCATCTGTCGTGACCACAATGCCGATTGTAGAATGGTCTTGAATAACCTTGCGAGTGCCAATCTCAGCCGCTTGCTCGAATGGAATTTCTTCCTCTGTCCAAGGCGTAGTTACCAATCGAGTTTTGTCGTCTTCATCGAATCCTTTGGCATCTTTGACAGGATAACCTACACAATCCACCAACCTAATATTGGGGCAAAGTCCCTCGCCAAGTTGGGCTTTTACTCCACCATCAGGCACGAATTTTGGCTGAGTGGTCATAATTGTTTTGCCATCAGCCGATTGGGGCAACTCATCGAGTATGCGTTGTTTGTGTGGCATATCCTCAATGTTAGGCAACACAATTGTTTGCATAAACTTGGTGATGAACGAGGACTTGCCTACTCTCACAGGTCCTACTACTCCAATATAAATATCTCCCCCAGTCCTAGTTGCAATATCTTGATATAGGTCAAATTTTTCCATAAACTCCTCCACTTGTTGTTCCCTACATTTTATTGGAGGTTTGACCAAATTATACCTATGTGCAAAAATTGTGTCAAAAAGTCCGTTGCCCCTCAATCATAAAAATCATCATAGATAGTAAATGATTGTTCTCGCTTTGATAATTGATTAAAAAAATACGGCGTAGCAATTTTTTATCACTACGCCGCAAAATTTGCACTTAGTTGTTATTCTTTATCTTCTTCAATATCTTTTTTGAAGCCTGTTTGACCTTCGTTGAAGCTGTTTTGATAAATCTTGACAGCTCTGTCGATTGTCTTATTCTCCGCTGACATACTATACTTGTCAATATCCATAATATTCTTGATATCGTGGTGCAAACAAAGTGCGCCATTCAAGCAACCGCCATCACAAGCCATACCCTCGAAAAAGTTCTCTGCTGCTTTGCCAAGTTTGAGTTTGAGAAGTCCGGTTCTGCAAGCCTCGATACCGCTCATTGGAAGTGGTTTGATGTCATTGACACCCATAGAAGCCGCAACTGACACAACATCTTGAGAAATACCGCCACTCTTAGCGAACACTCTTCCAAAGAATGAGCCATCATTGATTGGGGTTTCTTCTAGCTCGGCTAGGTCAATATCTCTTGCATCAAGGAACGCCTGCAATTCTTCAAAAGAAATCACGCAATCTACTGCACCTTGGGTCTTTGGCAATCTATATTCGAGCTTTTTGCTTGTGCAAGGTCCGATGAAAATTGTCTTGGCGGTTGGTTCCATTCTCTTGATGAGTTGGGCTGTTTCCACCATTGGCGATACGGAAGATGACACATATTGTTTGAGTTCTGGGAAGTTCTTTTCGATGAACATAACGAAAGAAGGACAGCAAGATGTGGTCATCAAGCCTTTTTCTTTGAATTCGAGAGCTTCCTTGTGAAGTGTAATATCAGCACCGAGCGCTGCCTCTACAACATCGGCAAAGCCAAGTTTTTCAATTCCTGTGATAACTTGTCCTAGCTTGGCATGCTTGAATTGGCTAGCAATAGCTGGAGCTACGATAGCATATACTTTGTATTCTGTATTGTTCTTAGAATTGTTGAGAATGTCGATTGCATCAAGAATAAATGACTTGTCAACGATAGCACCGAATGGGCATTGGTATACGCATGCTCCGCAAGCAATACACTTAGAGTTGTCAATCTTCGCCTTGTTATGCTCGTCCATAGAAATAGCCTTTACTTTACAGCTTTGTACACAAGGTCTATGTTGGTCAATGATAGCATTGTATGGGCAAGCCTTTGCACAACGACCACATCTGATACATTTGTCCATATCAATGACTGGTTTGTTGTCAACAATGGTGATAGCATCCTTTGGACAGCTCTCTTGGCATTTGTGAACGATACAACCACGGCAAGCAGGAGTGATATACATACCACTGATTGGACACTCATCGCAAGCAACATCGATGACTTGCACAATGTTTGGGTTGGATTTGTCACCACCCAAAGCAAGTTTAATTCTCTCTTGAACGATAGCTCTCTCTTTGTAGATACAACATCTCATAGATGGCTTTGGACCTGGAGAAATAATCTTTGGAATGTCGATATAAATATCGCTCATATCTCCCTTGTCATAAGCCTTAATCATCTCTTTAAGCACTTTGTACTTTAGATATTGAACTTTGGTATCAAATTTGCTGGTTGTGTTCATTGTTATAATTCCTTTGTTTTTATTGTCGTATTATTTTCTAAGTTTTTGAGTGTGATTGCGTTCTTTTCGATTGTCAAATAGCCACGAGTGTCGTCCTTTGGCAAAGAAGCCGAACTTGGATTGGCAATCACAATGCCATCTTTTTCTTCGATAAATGCAGTGTGGAAATGTCCATAAACTAGCACATCGCCACAGTTTGGCGGAATGTTGTCTTTGTTCCAAACATGACCATGAGTAGCAAAAACTTTAAGTCCATCGACACAAATCACACTGTCTTTGACGAAAGTAAAATCTGATATCATTTGGTCAACTTCGCTGTCACAATTACCTTGAATGACAATCAACTTGTCAGTTATTTTGTTCAAGATGCCGGCAACTTCCATAGGAGCATATTCCTTTGGCAATGGGTTGCGTGGTCCGTGATTGTAGATATCTCCAAGGAGTACCAACATATCGGCATTCTCCTTGTAGAAGCTGTCCACAACCTTTTGGGCATAATATTTTGATCCGTGTATATCGGAAGCTACTAGTATTTTCATAGACTACCCAAGGAGCTTTTCAAAAGCTGCAATCTTTGCACAACAAATCAAAATGTTCACAGACACTTCTAGGTCTTCATCAGATGTGAATGTTGGAGCAATGCGGAGTGTGCTGTCTTGGTCATCTCTACCATATGGGAATGGTGAACCTGCTGGAGTGATAGTAAGTCCTGCCTTTTTGCAAAGCTCGCCTACACGCTTAGCACAACCTGGATATGTGGTCAAAGTGATGAAGTAGCCACCCTTTGGATTGGTCCAGCTAGCAATACCGCTCTCACTGCCAAAACTTTGTTCAAAAGCACTTACAACAGTGTCGAATTTTGGCTTGATGATTGCCTTTTGCTTGTTCATAATTTCTTTGATATTGTCTACATTTTTCAAGTAGAGATAGTGCATATATTGAACAATCTTGTTGTAGCTGATAGTTTGCATAGTTAGGTGTGACAAAATGTCTTTTACATTTCGCTCACTTGCGGCAATACAGCTCACGCCTGCACCTGCGAATGTTATCTTAGATGTAGATGTAAACTCATAAATTCTGTCTTCGTTGCCTGCTTCCTTGGCTATTTCCATAATGTTGAGCAAAACATCTGGATTGTTGGTAAGCTCATGCACACAATAAGCATTGTCCCAAAAAATACGAAAATCTTTGGCTTTGGTTGGCATTTGTGCAAGTCTTGTAACAACTTCATCGCTGTAAGTAATGCCTGTTGGGTTGCTGTATTTTGGTACACAGAACATACCCTTGATGCTGTCATCGTTGGCAACAAGATATTCTACAAGGTCCATATTTGGTCCGTTGTCATCCATATCAACATTGATCATTTCGATGCCAAAATGCTCGAGAATTGCAAAGTGTCTGTCATATCCTGGCACTGGGCAAATAAATTTGATAGGTGCGCTATTCCAAGGTTTTTCACCCAAAACGCCGAATTGAAGATTGCGTTGGACAGTGTCATACATAAGGTTAAGACTGCTGCTGCCACCTACAATAACTTCCTCAGGCTTTACACCAAGAATGCTTGCGAACAAGCTTCTCATCTCTGGCAAGCCCTCCAACATACCATAGTTGCGGTATGCTTTTGGCATATTTTTAAGCTCTGGTGCTAGGTCTATCATAGCCATAGCAATGTCAAGTTGTTCGTTGCAAGGCTTACCTCTGGCAATGTCTACCTTGTAGCCGTGTGTCAAAATCTCTTCATAGTTTTTCTTTTCTTGTTCGAGACAAACTTGTAGTTGTTCTTTAGATAATTCCAAAAAATTCATATATACTCCTTTTTATCTACTGCATTTTATCATAATATATATAACAATACAAGCAAATTAAATATCTTTTTCTTTGCGATTGCGTACCACAATTCGGATTGGACTACCCTTGAATTCGAATGATTTTCGGATAGTATTTTCGAGGTATCTCTTGTATGAGAAGTGCATCAAATTGACATCATTCACGAAAAATACGAATGTCGGTGGGTTAGTTGAAGACTGGGTAACAAAGTATACTTTTAGTCTTTTTCCGTTCTGTGATGGTGGCTCTACTGCAACGGTTGCATCTTGGATAACATCGTTGAGTACACCTGTTGGAATACGCTTGGATGCTTCTTCGTACACTTCCAAAGCCTTAGAAAGCAATTTTTCTATACGTTGACCTGTCTTGGCGGAAACATATTCGGATACAAAATAGTCCATGAACTTCAAGTCGGTCAAAATCTTTTTGTTGAAGATATTGATTGTGTTGGTGTCCTTTTCGACAGTGTCCCACTTGTTCATCACGATGATAGATGGCTTGCCTTGTTCGTGTGCATAACCGCAAATCTTGACATCTTGATCGGTCAAACCTTCGCTTGCATCAATGACAATGAACACGATATCAGCACGGCGTACAGCTGCCAAAGAACGAAGAACGCTATATTGTTCGATACCCTCTTCTACACTTGACTTTTTGCGGATACCTGCCGTATCAATAATGTTGAACTTGTGACCATTCCACTCAAAATCAGTGTCGATAGCATCACGAGTTGTGCCTGCAACATTGCTCACAATAACTCTGTCATAGCCCAAAATCTTGTTGGTGATAGAGCTTTTGCCAGCATTTGGCTTGCCCACGATTGCAATATTGAGTTTTTCTGCATCTTGGGATATGTCATACTTTTCGAGGCTCTCCACCACTTCATCAAGCAAGTCGCCAATACCCTTAGACTGCTCGGCAGATACACCAATGACATTGCCTATGCCAAGTTCATAATATTCATATATTGCTTCCATTTCGTTGTTGTCGAGCTTGTTGACTGCTACCACAACCGGCTTTTTGCTGTTACGTAAAAAGCTGGCAACTTCTCTGTCGTTGCTGGTCATACCGCTCTTTCCGTCAGTTACAAAAATAATGCAATCGGCAAGGTCAACCGCCATTTGGGCTTGCTCTCTGATATGTTTCCACATATTGTCTTCCGACTTGATTTCTAGTCCGCCTGTATCTACCAAAGTAAAGTTGTAACCACACCACTCAGCATCGCAATAAAGCCTATCTCTGGTCACTCCGTCCATATCTTCCACAATGCTAACTTGCTTGCCAACAATACGGTTGAAAAGTGTAGATTTGCCTACGTTTGGTCTTCCTACAATCGCTACCAACGGCTTACTCATTTTGTCACCTCACTCATTATTTCTACCAATTCTTTACCACCATTGCACACGTGGATTTTGCCACCCAACTCGACTTCCAACTCTTCCACGGTCATTCCATCAAGGAATGTGGTAGTAAATTCTCTCAGCATATTGGACGGAATAACTATATCTCCACCCACTTTGCCTACTTGTGCTACTATATCTTTTGCGGTCACAAGCCCCGCAACTGTTATGCTCTCTCCAAAATGATGATTTACAATATCATACACTTTGGCATCAATATTTGGGAATTTTTCTTTACATTTTTGCACACATTCTTGCAGAATACCGCCAAAAGACTTGCCTGTCACCAAGCTAAGCTTTGCTTTGTTTTGGCTACCACTTGTTTGGGCAAGCGTCTCTTCTACACTGCGAGTAAATTGTGCAACCAAGCCTACACCGTTCTCGATTTGTCCAAAATCGCCATAGCTCTCGAAGTTAGGCATTTTGCGTTCTGCTCTCAGATAAAATTCATCAGAACAATAACACCAACCACCGCCGATATGTTCATCGAATTTTTCTACCATATCGATGACATCGTTCGCTGTCTTTTTGTCAATCGGTTGGAGTGGGAACAAGCCTTCTCTATGTCCGCTCAATCCTACTGGAATGATTGCCACCGACAAAAGATTTGGTCTGAGTTCGTACAATTTGCACAATGTTTCGTACAATTTGTCGCCATCGTTGATGTCCTTACAAAGCACGATTTGTCCGTGCATTTGGATATTGTGTTCTTTGAGATATTCCATTTTTTCGAACAGCTCTGCACCATGCGGATTGGCTACCATAAGTTTTTTTGTTTCTTTGTCATAACAATGCACTGACACATAAAGCGGACTGAGTTTTAGCCTTGCTATTCTCTCCAATTCCTTTTGTCCAACATTGGTCAAGGTCACATAGTTGCCACTGACAAAAGATAGTCGATAGTCATCATCTTTGACATACAAGCTATCTCTCATACCCTTTGGGAGTTGGTCAACAAAGCAAAAAATGCACTTGTTTTTGCATGGCATAGTTTTGAGTTCTACAGACTCATCAAGCACAAGCCCAAGTTTTTCATCAATATCTTTTTCGATTTCGATGTCCACCTTGTCGCCTTGCTTTGCACGCAAATTCATCACGAATTCTTCCTGATCATCATAAAACATATAGTCTAGTATATCTACGATGGGATAGCCATCAAAACCAAGCAGCTCGTCACCAACCTCGATGCCAAGCTCTTCTGCTATACTATTTTTTTCTATACCGATAATTTTTGCCATAGTTCACCTTATAGCATTATATAATATAATAATATGTATGTAAAGTAAATTTTGGCATTGATGAATGCTAAATCACTTCCAAAAAATGTAAATTGTGGAAAATAGACACGTCTTTACTGTGTTTTTTCTTAGAATTTTCGATAAACAATTCGACAATATCTTTGTATTTTTTTGTTTTGTTTTTATCAAAATGGTCGATATGTATCGAGTTTTTGCGTATTTTAGCAAAAAAAATAGCCACCTCAACGAGGTGGCTTGTCAGACAAGTTTTAGTCTGCTTTGCGGATAGTCTTGATGATGATTGGTTCGTATGGTACATCATCATAATAGCCCACTGATATGGTATGTACATTGGATATATCTACCGCAACTTGCATACTCTCTTCATCACTGAGTTCACCAAAAGCGGCATATTGACCATCGAGGAATGGAGTATCTTCTACACAAATAAAGAATTGGGAAGATGCTGAGTTTGGCATATTTGTACGAGCCATTGACAATGTGCCTTTGGTATGTTTTAGGTCGTTTTTTACGCCGTTTGCTCTAAATTCGCCCTTTATAGCTGGAGTTGCTTTTGGATTGAATGCTTGATCCATTCCGCCACCTTGAATCATAAATTGTGGGATAACTCTATGAAAAACAAGTCCTGCAAAAAAGTCCTTTGCAACCAAGTCCATAAAGTTCTTTACTGTGATTGGGGCAATATCTTCATATAGATTTGCATTCATCACTCTGCCATCAGTTAGTTCAATTTGTATTTTGTTCATATATCTCTCCTAAATTTCATAATCTACACTTTTTGATTGTTCTACCACACTCTTTACATAAGCCATCACAGGCAAATGCACTGGATGAGAGCGGTAAGTTTCCATATCTTCTTTGGTGTCGAATTCACATTCTAGCACCACATCAAAACTTCTGTCTGAGCCTAGAAAATCTATGCCAGATCTGATACTTTTCAACTCCTCAATCTTGCCTTGCATTGACAAAAATCTATCTCTAAGCTCGATTTTGTTTTGCTCGGTTGGGTCTTTTAATTTGTACATTACAATATGTCTTATCATTTCTTTTCCTTCTTATTTTTCTTTTTCTTTGATTGTTTTTCTTCGACTTTTGGTTCTTCTTGCGGCTGCTCTTCCACCTTTTCTTCGACTTTAGGTTTTTCCTCTATCACAATATTTTTGTTGTTTTGATTGGCTTTTTCTACCAAAAATTCTACTACCTGAGGTGTAACATCTGCTTTCAATTCTTCAAGTTCTGCAACCTTGTCTGCATAGACATCATCATTGTTGAGCAAGTTGAGTGTAGAAGTGATAAGCTCTTGTTTGCTTGCTCCGCACAATGCAATGCGGTTGGTGGTAAGGTAAGAATAGTTGCCACGTTCTATGATATTCATCGGTTGGATAAGTACAGTCGGCAAACACAATTCCATTGCCTCATAGGTCACGCCTGCCGTTGGAGATGATACTAGCACCTTGGTGATTGCATAAATCTCATACATATCTTCTGGCTGAGATACCAACACGACATTTTCCTTGATATCCTTGTTCTTGCACACTGTCTTGACATAAGTTTCGATACTGTTGCTGCCAGAAGTCACCACCACAAGATTGAGTGATTGGTAGTAGTCAACCAACACAGTGACAGCATTCTTGACATAGTCGCAGCCATATCGACCACCGACAATTGTCACCACTGGCAAATCATTGTCAATACCATATTTTTTGAGAAGTGCCGCCTTGTCATATTCTCTGTCAACCATTTTGATAGGTGTGCCGGTGATAAAAATCTTGTTGCCATCTACGCCTTTTGTTTGAAGGGCTTGTCCTAACAACTCGTTTTGGACAAGATAGCCATCGCTTAGCTCGTTGATAAACATCGGATTTAGGCAATAGTCTGTCATCAAAGCATAGATAGGCATATCCATTTTAAGAGTCATTCTTGCCCTAATAGCCAAGTCGTGTGACTTTGGAGTAAGACACAGCACCACATTAGGACAAAATCTTTTGAGAACGTTCTCTATTCTATTGAACTTTGTCTTTTCGTTTTCCACTTGTCCTTGCAACTCAATAGGTTTTTTGTTGTCGTTTTTCTTTGTTTTGCTCCTAAAACCTTTGACAAAACGATTGAAAAGTGGAAGATTGCGTGCGGTAAACTTGTAGAAGCCCTTGCTTACTTTGCTGGCATAGCAATAAGAAAACTTGTCTTCTTCCACCATAACAATATCACAATCATTGACTTTTTGGTCAAAAAAGTCTTTGATTGCGACAGCCGATTGGTCGTACATTCCTTGTTGGTAGAACACCAAAACTACGCTTTTCATCTCTTTACCTCTTTTCTAAGAATATCTCTTTCTGTCAACTTGAATGGAGTTGGGATAAACAATTTTTGTTGGACAAGTTTGGCATCATCTACCTGATTAGCCTCCATATCATACATATTTTCGATGACAAGTTGTTTGTTCCAATACTCATCATTGTTTGACAAAATCTCCAAAGTATCACCTATCTTGAAACGATTGCGTTGTTCCACAACTATACCGCCTCTTTGTTCATCATATCCCCTAACTTCCGCCATAAATTCATAGTCGCATTTTGGTTGGGAAGTGTTGAGGCATACGCTGTCCGAGCTGTCATAATAAAAGCCAGTGGTATAATCTCTGTGGCTGTTCTTGTACAATTCGCTGACAAGTTTTTCACTTGGCTTGTACTCGGTTGGATTGGCATAATAGCTGTCGATAGCTTTGCGGTAAGCATTGACTACACTTGCCACATAATATGGCGACTTCATTCTGCCCTCTATTTTGAAGGAATATACACCATTTTCGATGAGTTCATCAATATGCTCAATCATATTGAGGTCCTTAGAGTTGAGGATATATGTTCCCTTGTCGCCGTCTTGACCTATGGTAAGTGGTTGACCGCCACGATGTGCTTCCACGATTTGATATTCCCAACGGCAAGCTTGTACACAATCTCCACGATTGCTAGCTCTGCCTGTCAAAGCGTTGGAAAGTAAGCATCTTCCGCTGTAAGATATGCACATTGCGCCATGCACAAAAGCTTCAATCTCGATGTCATCAGGCAAAAACTCTCGGATTTCTTTGATGTCCTCCATAGAAGTTTCTCTTGCCAAAACAACTCTTTTCACGCCCTGTTCCGCCCAAAATTTTGCCGAATATTTGTTGGTAGTGTTGGCTTGGGTAGATAGGTGAATTTCGAGCTGAGGAGCATACTCTTTGCAAATCATCATCACGCCCGGATCTGATATAATCACAGCATCTGCACCAATGGAGTACAAATACTTAAAGTAGTCGCCAAGCATATCAAAATCTTTGTTTTTCGCCAAAATGTTGGTCGCAACATATATTTTTTTGCCCACAGAATGAGTATATTCTACCGCTTCTTTGAGCATTTGGTCATCAAAATTCTTGGCATTGGCACGCAAACTAAACGCACTTCCGCCCACATAAACTGCATCAGCACCAAAGTGCAATGCTGTCTTCAATTTGTTCATATCTCCAGCTGGAGCAAGTAGTTCTGTCTTCTTCATTTTTTCCTTATCACAGCAATGCCGTTGCCTATGTCCAAAATGTTGACATCAAGCCTTTCATCGCTTTGTATTTTATCCAAAAATTTTCTCAAATTGTTTACTATTGTTCTATGCTTGTGAGGTACCCAATCTTGTCCTTTGACCATTCCAAAGAACAGCACATCATCTACGAAAATCACTCCACCGCTCGTTATGTGGTCAAAACATTCATCAAGGTATTGACTGCATCTGCTCTTTGGACCATCGATAAACACAAAGTCATATTCTTTGCCCTCGATGACCTCGCCAAGTATCTCATCGGCACTGCCGAGATAGCTATTTATGCGGCCGTCTAGCCCAAGCTCTTTCCAAAGTTGCAAGGCGATATTTCTACGATTTTCATCTATCTCAATTGTATCTAGCACCGCCTCAGAATTTTGGAGCATAATCGCTCCAGAATATCCCACCGCTGTGCCAATTTCCAGTATGCGTTTTGGATTTGCTTTGACAACTTCCCCAATCAAAATCTCCAAACTCTCATCATCGATGATAGGAATATAGTTTTCTCTTGCATAACTATATAGTTTGTCTAACGCTTGCATCACTTTTCCATAATTATCGGCAACACCATTGGCTTTTGCATAAGCTTGTTGTTGAGATAGCGGTTGATTTTCTTACGCAAATTGGACTTGAAGCTGTCACGATTTTCCTTAATATTGTAGTTGGTTTGCTCATAGAATTGAACAATTATGCCCTTGATATGCTCGATTTGGCTCTCATCTAAGCTTATACCACGAGCAATGATTTCTGGTAGAGCTGCCATTTCTTTATCCTCTACTGATATGCTGATAAGAGCAATAAGCAATCCATCTTTGCTGAGTTGGTGTCTGTCTTTCAGAATGCCCATATCAACACCGCTCAGTCCGTCCACGTATGTATTGCCTGCCACCACATTGTCCAATCTTTTCAAGCCTTTTTTCTCGATAGCAATACAAGTACCAATCTCTGCAATCATAGTGTTCTTTGGATTGACGCCCACTGACACTGCAAGATCTCTATTTTGTTGCATATGCCTGTATTCGCCATGCACAGGAATGAACATTTGTGGTTTGACCAATGTAGTCATAAGCTTGATTTCTTCTTGGCAAGCGTGACCAGATGCGTGCAAAGCTTCGAGTGAACCATATACAACCTTTGCACCACGGCGATACAAGTTGTTGATAACATTGTAGATAGCCTTTTCGTTGCCTGGAATTGGAGATGAAGATATGATAATGAGGTCTTGATCACCCACGATAACCTTATCTTCACCCATACACATTCTTGTCAATGCGCTCATAGGCTCGCCTTGAGAACCTGTCGTGATTATGCAAAGTTTGTGCGGCTCTATATCGCCTATTTTGTCAATGTCGATAATAGTTGTATCTCTTGCGGACAAAAGTTTCAGCTCCTTTGCCATCACAGAGATATTCTTCATACTGCGACCATTGAAAGCAACTTTTCTGCCCACTCTCTCACAAATATCAACGATTTGTTGAATACGATTGACATTGGAAGCAAAAGTGGCAATGATGACACGCTTGTTGGAATTGCTGGTGATGATTTTGTCTAGCGTTTCGCCAACCTTAACTTCACTGATTGTCGAGCCTTGTTTTTCGATGTTGGTTGACTCGCCAAGCATAAGTTTTACACCTCTGTTGCCAATCTCAGCAATACGAGATAGGTCTATATGCTCATCTGAGATAGGTGTATAGTCGATTTTGTAGTCGCCGGTATGGAAAACAACACCCTCAGGTGTGGTGATTGACAATGCAAACGCACCGCTTATGGAGTGAGTTACACTGATGAATTCTACATCAAAACAACCGCCTATTTTCTTTATGTCGCCACCCTTGACTACATTGAGTTTTGGAATAGAGATAGAACGCTCTTTGAGTTTGTGTTTTACAAGTGCCAACGAAAGCGCACTTCCAAATAGCGGTATACCCTTGAATTCGCTAAGCAAAAATGGGATTCCGCCAATATGGTCCTCGTGTCCGTGAGTAATCACAAGACCACGAATCTTGTCATAATTGTCTTCAATATACGAAAAATCAGGCACGATAATATCGACACCTGGTGTATCCATAGTAGGGAAAGTACAACCACAATCAATAAGCAAAATATTGTCGCCGTATTCTAGGGCTGTCATATTCTTACCGATCTCCCCTACTCCGCCCAAAAATACAACTTTGAGCATTTTCTTTTTTCTTACCATATATCCTCCGATGCTAACGCATATAAATTCTACATTTATTATATATAAAAATATACAAAATTGCAAGACAAATTCTATGGCTTGCCAACGATGTCCAAAAAATGTCAAAATCAGACATTTCTCTTCAACTGCTTTTGACTAAATATACAAAGATTGCACTCGAATAACATGATATCACCAATATATTTTGGCAATACTATGCTACCAAAATCAACTTTTCACTTTCACCAAAAAGTCAAATAACTCGATACATATCGAGATTTTTGCAATTTTTTGTTGGATTTTGTAAGATTTTACCAAACAAAAATCGGAGCATTTTTTACTTCTCAATATACTTCTGTCGTATTTATAGTGTGTTTTTGCATGGTTTTTCTTCCCAAAAACTACTATTTTTGCTCCAAAATATTCTCGATATAAGCCTTTATAGCCCTCTCATTTCCTTGATAAAATTTTAACTTGGTGCTATAATTGTAGTAACAATAATATTTTTAATATTATGAATACCATTTAGGAGACGAATATGAGAGTATACAATTTTTCAGCAGGTCCATCTATGTTGCCTATGGAAGTACTCGAACAAGCCCAAAGAGACTTTATCGACTACAACAACAGCGGTATGAGCGTAACAGAAATGAGCCACCGTAGCAAATTTTACGATGAAATTCATACAGAATGTCTATCTCTTCTCAGAGAACTTATGTACATTCCTGATGAGTACGAAGTGCTTCTAGTACAAGGTGGTGCATCTACCCAATTCGAGGCTATTCCACTCAACCTACTCACTGGCACTGGCAAAGCGGATTATGTTGTAACTGGCAACTTCGCAAAGAAAGCTTACAAAGCTGCCCAAAAATTTGGTGATATTCACCTTGCTGCATCTTCTGAAGAGTCCAAGTTCACATATATTCCAAAGACACTTGACCTCAGAGATGATACTGATTATACATACATTTGCCAAAACAACACAATCTTTGGTACAAGATACACTACCCTTCCAACTATCAAAAGCGGCGTGCTTGTTGCCGACATTTCTTCCAACATTTTGAGTGAAGTAATGGATGTAAACAAATATGGCGTTATGTATGCCGGCGCACAAAAGAACGTTGCTCCAGCTGGTGTAACAATCGTTATCGTTCGCAAAGATTTGATTGGTGAAGGTCAAGACATTTGTCCTATTATGCTAAAGTGGAAAACTCAAGCAGAGGCAGACAGCCTTTACAACACTCCACCATGCTTTTCTATTTATATGGCAATGCTCAACCTAAGACACCTCAAAAAATTGGGCGGTGTGCCTGCAATCCAACAAGTCAACGAATACAAAGCAAAATTGCTCTATGATTTCATCGACAACAGCGACTTCTACAACAACTTTGTCAACAAAGAAGATCGTTCTTTGATGAACGTTCCATTCGTTACTTGCGACAAGGATATGGATGCAAAATTTGTCAAAGAAGCTGGCGAAAATGGTCTTGTTTCTATCAAAGGTCACAAGCTCGTTGGCGGTATGAGAGCATCTATCTACAATGCTATGCCAGTAGAAGGCGTTGAGGCATTGATAGAATTTATGAAGAAATTTGAACTTCAAAACAAATAAGGAGTAATATATGTACAACATTTTGAAACTCAACGAAATCAGTCCAAAGATTGATGCAGTATTGCCAGCAAAAGACTACACTACTACAAGCGAATGTGACAAGCCAGATGCTATTATGCTCAGAAGCTTCAATATGCACGAATATGAAGTGCCTACTACTGTCAAAGCTATCGCTCGTGCAGGTGCTGGTGTCAACAACATTCCACTCGACAAAATGACCGAAAAAGGAATTTGTGTTTTCAACACTCCAGGTGCCAATGCCAATGCGGTTAAGGAACTCGTTATCTGCGCTATGCTCCTTGGCTCTCGTAAAATTGTCGATGGTATCAATTGGACAGAACAACTTGACCCAACAAGCGATGTTGCAAAGCTTGTCGAAAAAGGCAAAAAAGCCTTCGTAGGTCACGAAATCTATGGCAAAACTCTTGGCGTAGTTGGTCTTGGCGCTATCGGTAGACTTGTTGCCAACACAGCTATTGCTCTTGGTATGAAAGTTGTAGGTTATGACCCTTATCTCGATGTCAATGGTGCAATGTCTCTCGACAGACACGTACACTATGTGAGCGATATCAGCACTGTTTATGCAAAGAGTGACTATATCACCTTGCATGTTCCTGCTACCCCAACCACCAAAAATGCTATCAACAAATCAACTATTGCCACAATGAAACACGGCGTTGTCATCATCAACTGCGCTCGTGGAGAATTGGTTGTCAATGCGGATATTGTAGAAGCTGTCAAGAGTGGTCGTGTAGGCAGATATGTGACTGACCTTCCAAACAGCGAACTACTTGGTGTAGAAAATATCATCACCATTCCTCACCTTGGTGCTTCAACCGCAGAGGCTGAAGACAACTGTGCAGTTATGGCAGCCAACCAACTCAAAGATTATCTAGAGAACGGCAACGTTGTCAATTCTGTCAACTTCCCTAACGCTTCCGCTCCTCGCACAACCAACTACAGAGTTACAATTTTGCACCAAAACAAAGCAAATATGATCGCTAGTGCATCTTCATTCATTGCTAGCAAAAATATAAACATCGCCAACTTGGTATCAAGCAGCCGTGGCGACCTTGGTTATATGATTTTCGATATTGATGAAGAATTGCCAACAGAAGTGCTTGCCGAAATGCGTAAACAAGACGGCTTCCTAGCAGTCAACAAATTCTAATCACAAAAAATCAACAACTTCTATTCACAAAAATTAGTCCGCTATCACTAGCGGACTTTTTTGGAATGTTTAGATATTTGATAGCATAATGGCAAAAATGCTTAAATGTTGAATATGTAAAGCATAGTGGCAAAAGTGCCTTGCCCAATGCTGAAATGTCACAATCGCTTAGCACCATATTCGATAGCTCACTAGCAGTCAATTTTGCATTTATCCCAAAATATCTTGTCGTGTATTGTTACCTTTGATGCCCTCGAATTTTACCCATTCAAACTTGGGTATACTCTTTTGCAACTCCTCTCTTATGATTTTGGCTTGCTCGATTGAGCGTTTATATGCTTCTAAGTGCATAAAATCGCCGTTTTTTATCCTAGGAATATACATTGACTCAGCTTGATTGTAATAAAACAACGCCTCTTCCAAGTCTTTTTTCTTGACACCTATGCCATAATAATAGCAATCAGCCATTCTGATAGACACATCTGCCCCAAAAATCTTGAAAACGTCTCCGTCATCATCTTCCTCGATCAACGAATCGGCTTTGCAATACAACTCGAAAGCTGTCTTGCCATCTTGCTCGACAAACAATCCCTTGCGATACATATCTCCAAGCTTGTAGATAGATGCTATACGATTAAGGAAAGCACCTTTGACAAAACACTTGAATGCTTTTTCGTAGTTTACCTCACAGCCCCTGCCATAATAATAGCAAAATCCAAGATTTTCTCTTGCCCTGTCGCTGCCACGTTGGGTCGCTTTTATAAAAGACTCGAAAGCCTTGTCATAGTCTTGTTTGCCACCGTCTTCATAGTAATACAGCTCACCCAAAGCACACATTGCATCTCGATTGCCCTCATCTATATCTTCAACCAAAATTTCTTCTATGAGTTTTACAAGCTCATCAGGCAGTTTGACAGCTCTGTTGCTGTTGTCAAGTATTGATCCCCAAAACTCTTGCAACTCATCAATCTCGAACTCATCATTGGCAACTCCCTTTACTAAATAATAAATAAATGGCATCTTGTCCTTGTCAATAAAAGTCAGCACATCTTGCGACTTTTTAATCAATTCATCTTTTGTCATAACACTACCTCCTTCACTTTCAACTTTATTATAAAAGAAAAAAGTTGACACTGAATGTCAACTTTTAAGAAATTTATTTTTTTTTTGTTTATCTCACAATCTCTTGCATTTGTTCGAAATTGCTGTCTGCCAAAGCAAGCTCTGGAGTTGATTCTAAGTCGCCTTCATCGCTAGGAGGATTCTTTCTGCTAGCTTTCTTGATTCTCTTAGACTCTTTCTTACCAAGCTTTTTGAGCTTTTTGTTGCCGGTGAATGATACAAGCACTGCAGGCAATACAAGCAAAGTCAACACACCGCTCACTACCGCACCTCTTGCAATCATCAAGGTAATTTCACCTACAATTCGGTTGCTGGTAACAAGTGCCACAGACAAGCAACAACCTGCCATGATAGCCACAGATGTCAAGATTGATGCTCCACTATCTCTGAGCGCTCTATATCCTGCTTCCTTAGCAGGTGTAATGTCTAGATAGCGTTGATACTTGACAGTGTACAAAATCGCATAGTCTACTGTCGCACCAAGCTGAATTGAGCTGATGATGATATACGCCATGAAGTTGATACTTTGTCTTAGCATATAGGTAAATGACAAGTTGACAAAGATACCGAACTCGATGACTGCAATCAAAATGATTGGCAATTTGACTGATCTAAATGCTATGAGCAATACCACCAAAATAAGCAATACAGATGATATTGATACAACCGCAAAGTCCCTTGGAGTGATAAGTTTTAGGTCTTCTACTGCTTGTGACATACCTGTCATATAATAGTCATCGCCGAATTGCTCTTGGAACAAAGCATGGATTTGCTTTACTCTCTCTGCTGCTTCTGGACTCTCTGGGTCACAATCAAGCATAATGGAGTACATAGTATACCCATTGTTGGCAAAGCTCGACAACATTTCCATACCTGGCACTTTTGTTCCATTTTCAATCATACTGCCGACAGTCTTGCCTATATTTTCTGGTACCATGTTATACATACCCATGGTAGCGGTGATTTTGTCTACTTTTTTGAGATTTTCTAGGAACTTGTAGTTCTTTTCTGGGTTGACTGGTACGACAGCAATAATTGAGTTGCTCATAGAGTCAACTTGTTTTTGAATTTCTGTTGGATTGGCTGGTCCATCAACGAACTTGATATAGCTTATATCTACCATATTTTGCATGATGATACATGGTACAAGTGCAATGATTGCCAATGTAACGATGACTTTACGATTCTTGATAGAAAAACTTGCTACGCCTTTTAGTTTTGGCACAATGATTTTGTGTTGCAACTTGTTGTGAAGTTTGTTGGTCATCAACATCAAGCAAGGTTGGACAATAAGTACGGTAAGCAAGCTCAAGAATACACCTTTCGCAAGTACGATACCAAGGTCGCCACCAATCTTGAATTGCATAAAGAACAATGCAAGGAAGCCGAACACAGTGGTCATAGCAGATGAAGATATGGTCGAGAATGTCTTTGGAATTGCTCTTTGCATAGCCAAATTCTCATCCAAAGTCTTTTCTCTCTCTTCCGAATATGCGTGCATCAAGAAAATTGCGTAGTCCATAGAAAGACCAAGTTGCAAAATAGATGACGCCGCAAAAGTAACTACCGACACACTCGGCAATATTATGTTGGTACCCATATTGATAAGGATAGAGATACCAAGTGTAATCATAAATATAAACGGCTCAGTAAGTGAAGTTGTAGCACAAAGCAAGATGATGAACATCACCAAAATAGCTACAAGCAAATACTTCCAAATCTCACCAATGGTAGAATCAAATACATCTTTGGTAATCTTAGTACTGCCGCCTACTGCGTGGTCATAGTCCGCCAAAATTGTTTTGTCAATCTTGGTGATAAGGTCGAGCGCCTCTTGGCTGGAAGTCGCAACATTGAGTTGGAGCATAACCATATAATTGCCCTTCTGAGCCTTTACTTCATCAGTGAAAGCAAAGTCATCAGGTCTTTTTTCTCCACCCATAGTAGGATAAAACAAATTGAGCAAATCTTGATTGGCTTTCATTCCATTGATGAGGTCGTCAAAGTTGAACAACCAACTAGGGATACCTGCAGGTTTCTTTGCTTCAAGCAAAGTGCCAATCCAAATAACACCGCCCTCTTTGATACCTTCTTCTTTGGCAATCGTGTCGGTTATTTGTTTCATTGTCGCATAATCGACGTTGGCAACACCTACGATTGCATCGCCCTCCATACCGAAGTTTTCCCTAAGGAAATTCATGCCATCGGTCATAGGAACGCCTTCTGGCAAATAAGACAAAATATCAGAATTGACGTTGACATTCAGCATCGCAACAATAGAAGCAATACACAACAAAACTGTTATGCCGACAATCAAAATTTTGTGCTTTACGATAAACTTAGCGAACTTATTCATATTATTATTTTAGTACAAAAAATCTTCTTTGTAAATGCCAAAAGCCACATAAATACTTGTATTTACAAAGAATTTACACCCTATCTACATGGCATTATTTTACTTATACTCTTGGCTTATTTTAACATCAACAAATACCGAAATCTCTGCCAAAATCCTAATATTTTGCACTCTTTTCACTCACGCTTTTTGTTTTCATCACAACTTTTATTGTATTGCCACTCACCAAAATCATTGGAAATATATCCCCCCCATTTTTTTGCACAAAAAAAGTCCCACCGAAGTGGGACTTAGTCATCTTACAATGATTATTTGTCGAGTCTTGATACAAGCTCATCTGCTTGTTTAGCAAGCTCAGCAGGAAGTCTGTCGCCGAAATCTTTGTAGAATTCTTTGATGCCTTCTGCTTCTTTCTTCCAAGCAGCATTGTCGATTGTGAGGATATCAGCAACTGTTTCTTTGCTAACATCAGCACCTTCAAGGTTGATATCATCAACGAATGGAACATAACCGATTGCTGTCTCTTGAGCTTCAACTTCGCCGTCGATTCTCTTAAGCATCCAATCAAGAACACGCATGTTGTCACCAAATCCTGGCCATACAAAGTGTCCTTCTGCATCTGTTCTGAACCAGTTTACATTGAAGAACTTAGGTTGTTTGTCCTTGTCAACAGAGTTGCCCATATCGAGCCAGTGTTGGAAGTAATCACCCATGTGGTATCCGCAGAATGGTCTCATAGCCATTGGGTCACGTCTTACAACACCTACTGCACCAGTAGCAGCAGCAGTTGTCTCAGAACCCATGATAGAACCTACGAATACACCGTGTTCCCAGCTTCTAGCTTGGTATACAAGTGGTACAGTGTTAGGACGACGACCACCAAAGATGAATGCACTAATTGGTACACCAGCTGGATTTTCGAATTCTTTGCTGATGCATGGGCAGTTGATTGCAGGAGCTGTAAATCTGCTGTTTGGATGAGCGCCCTTCTCTGTAGAAGTTTGACCATTCCATGGGTTGCCCTTCCAATCAATAGCGTTGACTGGTGGATTCTTATCAAGACCTTCCCACCAAACTGTGTTGTTTTCGAGGTTGAGAGCAACGTTGGTGAAGATAGTGTTCTTCATTGTAGAAATAAGTGCGTTAGGGTTAGATTTTTTGTTGGTACCAGGAGCTACGCCAAAGAAACCATTCTCTGGGTTGATAGCGTAAAGTCTGCCATCTGGACCTTTCTTAATCCAAGCGATATCATCACCTACAGTATAAACTTTGTATCCCTTGTTTTGGAATTCTACTGGAGGAATAAGCATTGCAAGGTTGGTCTTACCGCAAGCAGATGGGAAAGCAGCTGCCATATAAACAGTCTCTTTGCCAGGTCTTTCGATACCAAGGATAAGCATATGCTCAGCCATCCACATTTCGTTCTTACCTTGGTAAGATGCGATACGAAGAGCAAAACACTTCTTACCGAGCAATACGTTGCCGCCGTAAGCACTGTTTACAGAGATAATTGCATTGTCTTCTGGGAATTGGCAAATATATCTTTCTTCTGGATTTACATCACATTTTGCGTGTGTACCACGAACGAAGTCATTGCTGTCGCCCAAAACATCAAGTACGTCCTTGCCTACACGAGTCATAATTCTCATGTTGAGAACAACGTAAATAGAGTCAGTTACTTCGATACCAATCTTAGAAATTGGTCCGCCTACAGGTCCCATTGAGAAAGGAATAACGTACATAGTTCTTCCTTCGTAAGCTCCATCAAGAATGCTCTCGAGTTTTGCGTAAGCTTCGGTTGGATTCCACCAGTTGTTTGTAGGACCAGCATTCTTTTCTTCACGAGCGCAAATAAAAGTTCTGCCTTCTACACGAGCAACGTCGTTTTCTTTTGTTCTGTGGAGCAAGCAACCAGGAAGCAATTCTTGATTGAGTTCAATCATTTCGCCTGTGCTGATTGCCTCAGCGGTAAGTGCATCATATTGAGCCTTGTCACCAGTAATCCAAACGACTTCTTTAGCTTTTCCAAGTTTTGCTCTGCCATTGACAAAGTCCAAAACTTGTTTGTTTGTTGTCATTTCCATAACATATCTCCTTGTTAAAATAATATCAATTTATAGGTTATGCACATTATACCAAAATTTGTATATCTTTGCAACAATTCTCACCTATTTTTTGCTTATTTACCAAATTTTTGCATTCGCACTTTTTAGATATTGAGTAGCCTTTGACCCACAACTCAATATTTATCAATATTATATGCAAGTTGGTTGTTTTCTTCTAAATTTTAGAAGCTACTATACATATACCAAACAAAACAAATATTTTGCCCCTTTCGACAACTTACAACTTTGCAAAAAAAATGGAGCTTTCGCTCCAAAATTGTTTGATTATTCTACAATATCGAACGCAAGCAAAATGCTTTGCAATGACTTGATATAAGACTTGAGCGGACGATAGCTCTCCACCACACTTTGCAGTCCTATCCACACGACTTGTATCATCTTGGCATTGCTTATCTCGATTGCATAATAGAAGCCTTCGAGCATGGTCAAATAGTCTTTTCTTTTCTTCTCTTTTAGGTTGTGATCAGATGCCACCACTTCGTTCATTGCACTGATATAAGGAAAGATTTGCTCTTTGATATTGTCAGATAAAGCCACATCTTTGACAGCTGTCACATCACGAGTGTTGTCCTCTTCGATTTCATCATCAAGTATCATTTTGAAAGCCTCACAATATGGCTCAATGACACTCTTGCAGAACATTTTGTAGCCCTCTTCATAGTCTGTGGTACCAAAATATTTGATAAGGAAAGAATTTAGATTGATAGAATTTTGGTCAATCTCGAACAACATTCCTGTCACCAAGGACACAATACGCTTTTTGCTGGCTGGCAAACGGAAAGATGCCCCACTGGAAGCAAGGTCGAATTCTTCTTTATAACTCAGACCTTGATTGCACTTGGCAACGAACTCCATAAGCACTGGAGTTTGGGCAACTAGTCTTAGCAAACTCATAATGTAGTTGCTCGACATAATAAAGTTGGAATGTACAATATCATTACATTTTTTTTCAAATGTGTTGTAAGCAATTTGGATATCAGGTGACATAAGCTCTCCTTTATTTATTTCATTATAATGCAAAACATTTTTTTTAGCAACCAAAAAATTATTTTGAGTTTTTCAAAACTTTTTGTGTTTTGTGAAAACTTTGTCAATGAAAGCATTGATTTTAGCAAAAAAATGTATTATAATATTTGTAATCGCAATTTTTAGGAGAAAAAAATGAAATCAGTTTCTATTCTACTCAATACCACAGACAATGTAAAAAACTTTGTCAATGTAATCTCTAGATTCGACTATGATATGGATCTTCGCAGCGGCAGATATGTTGTTGATGCCAAATCTATTTTGGGTATCTTTTCACTCGACCTCAATCGCCCAGTAGTTCTCGAGATTTATGCCGAGGAATGTGACGATTTGCTCACCGCAATCGCACCTTATATCGACTAATATGCTCGACCAACAGTCTATCAACAAGCTTATTCTTTTGTTTGTCTTTGACAAAATGGATGTTCCTATTCAAGAGAACATCGTTATTGACATGGTCACAGAAAACGGTTGGATAAATTATATGGAATGCAAGGATTGTTTGACTCAGCTTCTCAAAACAAGCTTCATTGCCAACATATCCCCTCGCAGTAGTAATCCACGCTTTACTATCACGACAGATGGCAGAGAGTGCCTAAATAGCTTCTACACCAATATCAATTCTTCCCTCCGTGAAGCAATCACTGACAACATCAAGAAAAATCGTATCAAGTATCGCAAAAAGCAAGACTATGTGTCCGACTACTACAAAAACAGCGACGGTACTTATACAGTTGTGTTGAAGATAGACTCCAACACCGTACCACTTATGGAACTCAAACTCAATATCCAGAACCGCAACACTGCTAAGTGGATATTCAAGAATTGGGGCGACAAGGCAGCAATGGTGTACGAATTTATCCAAGAAAACCTAGTAGACTAAGATATGCACATCGGTGCATATTTTTTTTATCCTATACCTTTGCTTTTATAATTCTTGTACTCTTCATCCAATAAAAAATTGCCCCTAAGAGCAATTTTAACTAAACTAGTATTATATATTTTTTCTTATCTTTTTCATTTTAGCAAAGAGCTTGTACCTACAGACAAAAATTGTAAGCATTCCTATTGTGACCATTATCACGACCAAATTATCTATCCAAAATGCAACATCGCCAAAGCCGTACATTCCATTGAAAAGATTGTATATAGGTATAAACCTCAAAACATCTTGTCCAACTTGCGCCTTGTCCAATACAACTCCAAGCAGATATGGCAAAGCAACAATTCCGCTCACCACCGCCAAAGAATTAAAAATCTTTTTTGTAAGATATACTCCAAGCATAAACATTGCCATGACCATCAATGCAAAATTGAAAGCTGTCAGAATATTTGCGGCAAAAACACTCTTCATTGGCACAAGTTGCATCTTGCCAAACGACAAGAAAATACCTTTGATTGCACTATCGCCTGCATAAATCAAACAAAATGCCAATGCAACAGACATAAATATCAACACCAATCCTGCACATACAATAAATTTGGCAACAAAATATTTGGATACACTAGATCGTGCTACAACATAGTTTTTGACAATATTGTGACGAATATCATACGAAGTTTGATACAATACGACCAATATTGAAAAAAATATAATCATCAAACTTCCCAATGTAGATATTTTTTGAGCCATCACTATTCTACGGCTATTTGGTGTAAAATCATATTCAAAACTAGGTCTGCCATCATAATTATATTGCTGTGAAATATATTCTTTATATTCATCAAAATGGTTTATCCAATAATCATTTAGCATATATTCTCGCTTTGCTTGCCCATACTCCATACCAATCAACATAGTTCCTGCTGGCACCTTAGCAACAATATCATCAGTATTTTTACCCTCATATACTCTGACATTATACTCTGCGAACAACTTTTTTATCTCCAATCTTTTAATCTCCGCTTGGTCATCAAAAGTTATTTCTATAGATTGTTGAGTATCAGGGATATATGACAAACCATAGATAGATATAGCTACCAAAAGCATTGCAAAAAGCACACCCCAAACAAATAGTTTGTTGTGGAAAATACTATAAAGTTGCGATGCGAAAACCTTCCTCATACTATATCTCTCTTCAAAAATATTTTTCTAGCCAACCATACTAGCAAAATCGTTATTCCTATCCCTACCGCTAGGTTGATATATGACCAAATACTATTATAATTTTCAATGTTTTGCAAAGCCAAAAACGGCAAAAAGTTGACCACGCTTACCTCGCCAAACTTTTGACCTAGCAAAAAAGCTATGCCCATCTCGACAAAATAGACTACACCAAGTCCAAGGCTAATATATAAAGGTCGCATAGTCAACATTCCTAAGAATAGCACCACACTTGCCATTGATAAAATCATAGCTATTGAGCCAAATATTTTGAGTGTTGCAATCCCTTTAATTGACAAACTTTGCCATTTGTTACCACTAAATATAACAACCGACTTGTCGGGCACTCCCACCAAAGATAACGAAAATCCAATACATATCGCACAAATGACACTCAACATCAAGATGAGCCACCATTTTAGGGCTACTGCAAAGAATTGGGTACGTGTGACATTTGTTAACAAAATTGTCTTGATCATTCCATTGTCAAAACTGCAAAAAAACAACAAATATGTCCACATAAGTACAAAAACAACAAGCAAAATTGTCATTATATCAATATACAAGAATGGTCGCATTGTTTTGTTTTGGTTGTTTGGAAACACCAATCCAGAATTGACTTCCAAATTTTCTATATCTTCTAGTGCTAGATTATTGTCAATGATATATTGCATATATCCAATCTCTCTCTTGTAGTTCTCTACTGCTTCTTCTGACAAAGGTTTTTCTTCAATATATCTAGTCAACTCCGCAATTCTTTCGCTTGCATATTCACTACTGCTTAGGGCATCAAATCCGACAAAAACATTATCGTTCGCCCTAAACAATCCTAAGCCACTTATAAGCGTTGCAATTAAAACAATGCCAACGATTGTTAAACTCAGCACCAATTTCTTTTTGCCTATGATATTCAGTATAAATTTGCCTAGCCATTTATTCGTTGCCATTCATCACAACCCCAACAAGCTCGCTAAACTCTTGCTTGATATCAATACCCTTAACATTCACGATTTCTTTGACTATTTTGCCTTGATTAAGCAAACAAATTTTGTCACAGATTGATTGCATTTGTTCGAGTTGGTGACCGCTTATCAACACCCCAACACCTTGTTGTGCCATGTTTTGTATGAGTTTGGACAACAATTCTACACTCAAAAAGTCAATGCCTGTAAACGGCTCGTCAAGAAGTAAAATTTTAGGTTTGGACAATATCGCAAACGCAAAATACAATCTTTGTTTCATTCCCAAAGAATATTGGTCAAACTTTTGTGATACGCTAAGCAACCCCACAATTCCAAGTGCATTTTTTATATCATCCTTTGATACATTGTCGTACAACATACCCAATGCCCTCAGATTTTCCTCGCCTGTCATATATCCAAAAAAGTTCGGGTTTTCTATCATAATGCCAAAATTTTGATTATCTGTTTTGGGTTGACCAAGATACAGCACTTTACCGCTGTCCGCTCTCTCAAGTCCTGCAACAATCTTGAAAAGCGTGCTTTTACCTGTGCCGTTGATTCCCATCAAACCACATACTTGACCTTGCTCAACCTCCAAACAAATGCCGTCCAAGACCTTATTGTGTTTGAAACTTTTGGATATATTCTCAATTTTCAATAATTGTTTTTTATGCATATGTATCAAATCTATAAATACCTTTCAATTCAGTAAAATAATTAAGTTGAAATATATTTCCAGTTTCCTCAACTTCATGAATTATAACTACTTGAACATGTTTATTCGCTCCTACATTAAAGCTCAAATCATCGTGCAGTTCAAGATATCTCCAATCTGATCTATCCCAACTTGTTGTACCTATATCTACTGCCCTATAAAGAACTTTTCCATATGCTACTTTGCCAGTTGCATTTAAAGGTCTAATATTTATGTCAATACTATTAAATAGCTTCAAATCATTGTGATTATGTGCCGTTGGCGCATAATTATTTCTTGCCATTATTCTTAAAGATACCTGTCCATTTGCATTAATATTAGCAGCCGATTCTAAATTATCCACTGGGGACAGTTTTTTTTTCTTGATTAGTTTTATCTGTTGCATATAAAATAAATTTCTCGGAGTTTATTGGATCATATGTACCATTCTTAGGATAATATACTGGCTTGGATGCTCTACTATATCCTGCATAATCATCTCCTGCATCGCATACTAATTCACAAGTATACCATCTTCTTGAATTACTTTTATCAGCCAAAAACTGAATATCATTCATAGTATTAATTTTCATTTGACACAAATCATTTTCAACACCATTATTTGTAGTTGTTTCAGCTTTTACTTTAATTTGTGTAGAAAAGAAAACAATTATAATGACTAAAAACAAAACCAATAGACAAGTCATTTTTTTTGTGATTATATTCATATTTCGTTCCCCCCATTAGTGATAACCATTTATTATATTATAGTACAACTTATATAATAAGTCAATATCCTTTTTAATTTTACTAATCTGAAAAATGCTTTCATAGCATAATTTTAATTCTATAAAAAATCAAAATAAAAATTCTTATTCGTATAAAAAAGTGTTGATTTCTTTTCAATACTTTATGAAAATATTGTGCTATAAATATTGTATACTTACATCAAAAAATCACCAATCTTCTTTGTGCGAAAGCTTGATATCGGTATAAAATTCTTTGTACTTACGCTTGAAGATTTCGGGGTCTTTTTCATATTTTTGGCTGTCTTCGAGCGAGCAATACTCGTCATACAAATCGTTGACGTCTTCGTCCAATCTCTCTGCCTTTTTCATCAATTCATAATTGTTCATAATCACTCCTTCAAGTTGCTTCTCGAGATAAGCTCGTGCAAAGCATCATATCCAAACTCTTTGAGTTTTAGATTTCTTGCTGCAACTTCGACAATAATAGCAAGGTTTCTGCCCGGCATAACAGGCACTACAATCCTTGGTTTTTCCACTCCCAAAATGGTGGTTGTGGTGGCTTGATTGCCCAATCGGTCAAGATAAGCTTGGCTGTCTTTATATTTTTGCAATTCAATAACTAGGTCAATATCTTCGCTGTCAAGCACTGCTCCTACGCCGTACAATCTTCTGACATCAATGATACCAATACCTCTAACTTCCATAAAAAACTTGATATTCTCAGGTGCTCTGCCCACAAGGTCATTGTTTACTCTCTTGATGATGACCGCATCATCGGCTACAAGTCTGTGTCCACGATGAACAAGCTCGAGTGCCGTTTCGCTCTTACCCATTCCGCTGTCGCCAGTGATAAGCACACCAGTGCCTGATATATCTAGCAAAGTGCCGTGATATGACATACTAGGCGCTAGCAAATTTTGGAGATAATCCGCTACACGAGTGTTTAGACTCGTGGTTGTTTCTTTGGATTTCAACAATGGAATGTTGTTGGTGCGGAAAATATTCTTGCTGATCTCGTGCGCATTGATTGCTCTTGCATAAATCATACAAGGAATTCGCTTGCTGCAAAGATTTTCTATGCACTTGATTTTGTCCTGAGATGACAAGGTGAGAAAATAATAATGCTCGGCATTGCCCACAAGTTGGACTCTTCCCTCGCCAAAATAGTCTTCAAAACCAGCGAGCAACAATCCAGGGCGGTTGACCAAAAAGGAATTGAAAGTAATATCATCATCTTCCCTACCTGACACAATTTCCAGTTGGCAAGCATCGCAAAATTCTTTGAGTTTGACAGTCTTAGATACTGCCATTTCGTCCAAAATTTCTTCCATAATAACCTCATTTCAAACAAATATCATCTATTATTTGTGCTATTGCATCATCATCGTTGGATAGCGATACCCAGTCGGCTTGGCTTTTGACTTCATCGAAAGCGTTGGCAGTCGCTATGCCAAGACCTGCTCTCTTTATCATAGACAAATCATTTTCCGAGTCGCCCACTGCAATGACTTCCTCTCTTGTCAAGCCATATCTTTTCCACAAAAATTCTATGGCATTGCCCTTGTCTATTCCCATTGGCAAGAACTCCAAAATGAATGGATTGGATCTGCAAAGTGCAACCCTGTCACCGAAAACTGTCCTTGCCTCACTCTCTACACTTTCCGCTTCCTTTGGGTCAACCAAAGCCAAAAGTTTGATAGGTAAGCTTTGGCTTTCTCTCACGAACTGCTCTAGCTTTTGTCCAGTTTTGCGATATGATATTTGACATATTTTTGCAAAATTGTCCGTAAACGGATTGGCGAATTGGGTACAGCATTGGTCATCTATGTAAGCCATTGGCACAATATTTGTCAAGCTGTCAAGATAGTGTGCCACTTCGATAGCTAGCTCTCGCTCGAACAAATGCGAATAGAACATTTGCTTGCTTGCTAGGTCATAAATACCTGCACCTTGATACACTACAATATCGCCGTCAAGCCCCAGCTCCAAAGCCTTTGGATAAATAGCTTGAAAAAGCCTTCCTGTAGCCAAAACAAACTTGCCACCTGCATTGATATAGCGGTGGATAGCATCTTTATTTTTGTCTGATATAGTATAGTCACTTCTGTACAAAGTGCCATCAAAGTCCGAAAAAATTGCTTTATATTTCATAGGTTTATTTTATATCTTTTTCGTTATTGTGTCAACATTTGCTTTGAATATAGCTCATATTCTTGGCTTTTTGCGTTGGCGGTGTTTTAATCATTTTTGTTACTGCTTGGGTGATAGTGTTCAAATATATTGGTTGCTGTCGGTCTGTCCATACCCTTGACAAGTAGCAAGTCTTCTACGCTTGCGTTCTTGATATTTTCTATTGTCCTAAATGTAGCTATCAACCGCTTTTGTTTGATTTCGCCCACTCCATCGATGTCTTGCAAAGAACTGCGTGTTTGTTTCTTTTTGCGTTCGTTGCGGTGGAATGTTATGGCGAATCTGTGGGCTTCATCTCTCACTCTTTGTATAAGTTTTAGTGCATAACTTGTCTTTGGCAAGCACACTGGCTCTGAGTTGTGTGGAAAAAACACTTCTTCATCTCGCTCGGCAAGTCCAACTATTTGCACGCCTTCTATACCGCATTGTTCGGCAACGCTCAGCACGCTACTGAGTTGTCCTTTTCCGCCATCGATGATAATCAAATCAGGCACTGCTGAAAAACTCTCATCGCTCTCTTCTTTGTCTTTCATACGCCTAAATCTGCGAGTTAGAACTTCTTTTAGCGACTCAAAATCATTGTTGCCTTCGACAGTTTTGATATGATATTTTCGATAATGCGAGCGGTTGGCAACGCCATTGGTAAACACTACCATAGAACCAACTTTGTTGGTGCCAGATATATGCGAGATATCAAAACACTCGATACGTATCGGCATTTTGTCCAATTTTAGGAATTCTTGAAGCTGAATAACACCGCCCATTGTCATATTGTCTTGGCGTTCTTTGAGAGATAGTGATTTTTCCAAAAAGTCATTGCTGTTGCTGACTGCCATATCCACAAGCTGTTTTCTTACACCTTGATGAGGAGTCACAACACCTACTTTCCTGCCTTTGATTTGGCTCAAATAATCACCTAAAATATCTTCATCTTCCAGCTCAATGCTTGTCACAACTTCTTGTGGAATATGTGGTGTTTTGTCATAGAATTGCATAATATAATTGGACAAAATCTCGCTGTCGGTTTGGTTGACCACATCGACCACACTCTTGTCTTGCCCCACCAATTTTCCGCCTCTCACGAACAATGTTGACACCACCACATTGAAGCCATTGGAAGATATAGCAAAAATATCCATATCAAAGTCTTGTGGCAACGCTGTCACTTGGCGGCGAATAAGTTTGTCTAGCACACGGAGCTTATCTCGGTACATTATGGCAAGCTCGAATTCGGCATTTTCTGACGCCTCATTCATCTTGGCTGTCAAAATATTGCTTACACTCTTATCATTGCCTTGCAAAAAGCTGACAACATTGTCGATGATTTTGCCATATTCTTCTTTGGTCACTTTGCCCATACAAGGCGCAATACACCTGCCTATATGATAGTTTAGACATGCTCTATGATTTTTGCTCACTTTGGACATATCAAGGTTGCAAGTCCTCAATGGAAAAGCCGAATATATAAGATCCACTATATCTTTGGTAGTGATGCCTATCATATAAGGTCCGAAGTATTTTGCCCCATCATTTTTAAGTTTGCGTACAACTTCCACCTTTGGAAAGTCTTGCTTTGTATTGATTTTAATGAACGGATATGACTTGTCATCTTTGAGCAGAATATTGTATGGCGGTTGGTGCTTTTTGATGAGAGTATTTTCCAACACCAAAGCTTCTATCTCGTTGCGAGTTATGATATACTCAAAGTCTTCGATTTTGGACACCATAATGAGTACCTTGTCGCTCTTGCCTACCACCGAACCAAAGTACTGAGTTACTCTATTTTTTAGATTGCGAGCCTTGCCGACATACAAAATTTGGCGGTCCTTAGAATACATAATGTACACACCGCTGTTGGTTGGCAAGTCTTTAAGTTTTTGTTTGAGATAATCTCTATCCATATCTGTATTATAACACAAATGCCACACATTGTTCAACAATGCGTGGCAAATATGAGTTGGTTGTTATATTATTTTGTTTTGCCCAACATTTAGTCTGCTGACACTATCTCTATGCTTTTGAGTTCACCGACTACTGCTTGGTCAAACATAATACTGTGTGTTTCTGTCTTGCCGTTGTGAACGCTTTGTCCTCCTGTTATTTCTAGGCGAGATGCACCAGTTGCATTGTACAAAGTTACACCCTCTTTGCTCTCTGCATCAAAAGCAGAGTCATTGATACCATTGAACACGATTTCTTTGCTTCCATTGATGATGACTTTGATATTGTTGACAGATTTTGCAAAGCATACACTTATCATCTCTTTGCCATCTTTGAGTCTATATCCATTATATGCTCCTAGATAGTAGTTGGACAAATAGGTATCCGCACCCCAATCCATAATGTTGGATTTGAAGTCAATCTCGATAGTGCCATACACGAATTTTGGATTGTCTTGCAAATATTTGCTTACACCATTTTCGCCTTCAGCAAAACCAATATCGTATCCATCAGCTTTTTCCAAAGCGTATTCGTTAGGCTTTTTGAGTTCTAGATACCACCTTTTATCTTCTTCTCTGTACAAGAATTTGCCATCTTCGACAACGCCATTTATATCGACTTTCTTGAAGTTGTCTTTTAGATAATAGATAGCTTGATTATTTTGGAGTCTAGCATACAATTTGCCTTGATTGTCGTATATATCTTTCAATGTTTCTACCTTATCAAACTTGTCATTGAAAATATTGTAATCCTCTACCAAATAGCTGTTATTGTTCATTTTATCGCCATCTCTAAATCTATTTGGATTTAGTTCTAAGCTAATATCACTCTCGACTATCTTTTCCCAAGTTTTGATTGCTTTGTTGCCCACTATTTTCGAGGTAAGTTTGTCTGAGTATTTGGTTGCAGAATAACTCACCATAGAATCTTGAGGAAAAGCTATTTTTCCCTCAACACTTGCTGTGACAATCAACTTGGTGCCATAAATAAATCTTGTTGTACCACGTTGAATTATTTCATAAAGCTCTTTTAGAGTGCTTGCAGTTTTTATACCGGAGCTGTAATCGCCTTGAATATATTGGTACGAAAATGTAAAATTTGTAACCTCTTCTTCAACATTCCCATTGATGTACTCAAAGGTCACATTATGACTGCGAAGTACAGGGTTACCTGACCAACTTATAGCTACCCTTGCCGTTGGATAAACCTCATAATCAATATATAGACAATCGTCCAATTCGTTTTTGTTGAGGATAGGCAACTGTTTTCCATCAGCAAAAACAGCAAAATTTCCTTCTTCATATCCCGGTTTGAATTTCACCGATACAAAGAATGAGCCACCCTTTCCACTGTTGAAAAAATATCCATTGTCGCCAAGTGCTGCTCCGTTGGTCGGCGTGATGCTTTCAATACCTTCCGGCAATGGCTTATCTTGTGGAAAATCAATCGGATAATTGGTTTTGCTCTCGCAAGCAACCAACACTCCTAGCGTGCATATTATCATCATCAAAACTATAAAAACAAGTGCTTTTTTCATATCACACCTCCTTTGGCTACACAGCCCAATCACTTTCGACAATCAGTTTTATTCCAATTCCGAAAAATCTTCTTTTCCTACTCTGCATAGTGGACATTCGAAGTCATCTGGCAAATCTACGAATTCTACGTTGGCGTCAAATCCCAATTCTGCACGAGTATCTTCATCAAATACCCAACCACATACATCACAAATATATTTTTTCATACTTTTCTCCTTTTATTATATTTTTTTTGTTTGCCAATACTTGCAAATATTGTCAATAGTTTTCCACATGTAATTCAAAGTAGCTCTGAGGGTGATTGCATGTCGGACATATTTCTGGTGCTTTTTCACCTACAACAATATGCCCACAATTTCGACACTCCCACACTTTGATTGTGCTTTTTTCAAATACTTGAGCTGTTTGAATATTGTTAAGAAGCGCACGATATCTTTCTTCGTGGTGTTTTTCGATTGCCGCTACCAATCTAAATTTATGCGCCAGCTCGACAAAACCTTCTTGCTCTGCCGTTTTCGCAAAATTTTCGTACATATCTGTCCATTCATAATTTTCACCATCTGCCGCCGCGCAAAGATTTTCAGCAGTAGAATTGATACCTTTAAGCTCTTTGAACCAAAGTTTTGCATGCTCTTTTTCGTTGTCTGCTGTTTTTAGAAAAAGTGCGGCAATTTGTTCATATCCTTCTTTTTTCGCTACAGAGGCAAAATAAGTGTACTTGTTTCTTGCTTGACTTTCACCAGCAAATGCGATTTCTAAATTTTTTTCTGTTTGTGTGCCTGCATACTTTGTTTTTGCCAATTCTTCTTTATTTTGCATAATATTTTCTCCTTTTTTATTCTAAAACAAAAAAGCGTAAAGAAATAAGACTACTTCTTTTGCACTCAATTATTTTTCATAGGCGGCTACCTCCGTCATTGTATATGGACTATTGTTTCGATCTAGGTGTTAGAACTCCTTTATCATCTTTATGTATCAATTTTAACATAATTGTTATAATTTTGTCAATATCAGATTTAATTAAATATCAACGCCTTTCTCTACAATACCGCCATGAACAATTATTATTGCAACAATTTTTCAACTATTTTTTCAATTTCCGCCGAACTCTTTACTCCAACAAACGAGCTTACTTTTTCGCCATATCTAAATATAATCACTGTCGGTACACTCATAATACCAAATCTTGCTGCAATATTTTCTTCCTCGTCTATATTGATTTTGACAACTTTGATTTGGTCTGCAAACTTTGTTGCTATCTCTTCAAGAATTGGTGTAAGCGCTTTGCATGGTCCACACCAAGTGGCATACAAATCTACCAACACAAGCTTTTCAGACATTTCAACTTCTTCATGAAAATTCATTCTATTGATTTCAATCAACATATTACCCCTCCTTTTTCAACAATTGATTTATATAACTTTTCAACACGCTCTCACTCATTGCGCCTATGCGTTGAGCCCCTACCACACCATCTGCAGTAATGAATACTGTTACAGGAATAGAGGATACCAAATATGCTCTTGCACCACTGTTTTGTTTGTCAAAATAAAGTGGGAATGTATATCCGTTATTGTCAACAAAACGCTTTATACTATCCATATCTTCACCTGTCAAGTTGACCATCAAAAAATTGACCTTTCCTTGATACTCTTTTGCGAGTTTGTCAAAATGTGGAAGTTCCGCACCGCAAGGCCCACACCAAGATGCCCAAAAATTGATCACCACTGGTTTGCCCACAAATTCAGATAGTTTTCGTTCATTGCCATCCTTGTCAATCATAGTAAAATCTTTATAATTGCCTTTGTTTTTGATAGCTGGCGCTTGTCCTTGTGAATCAACTTGTCCAGCAAGTTTTCTATATCCCCACAAAGCACCGACAACTGCTCCCACAAGTAGCAAAGCCAAAACTATTGTAATTATTATTGTTTTTTGTGTTTGATTCATATTCAATCTCCTTTTTTTTATTTCATAAGCGTGCCTATTTTATCCATCACTCCTGCCGCCATCAAAATTCCCATCACGATAAGTAAGCTGCCACTCACGATTTTAACAATCTTAAAATGTCGTTTAACAACACCAAATAGGCGTTTTGTTTTGTCCATCAACAATGCTGTCAATATAAAAGGTATTCCAATACCAAGCGAATACAACAACAATAATAAACACCCCTTGAGAGCTGTTCCTGATGTCAATGCTAATGCTAGTGCAGATCCCAAAAATGCTCCTGTGCAAGGTCCAACACCTACCGCAAAAACAATTCCAAACAAAAAAGCCGACCATGCGTTGTTTATATTATATGTTTTGTTTATCCCTTGAAAAATGGTAATCTAAATAGTCCCATATAAGACAGTCCAAATATAATGACCACAATACCTGCTACAATGTTTATGATTTTTTTTATATTTGACAATATATCCACTTACCAAACCCACGAGTCCACCAAATATTACAAACATCAATGTAAAACCCATCACAAAAAATAGCGCTCTCCACAATATGCGGTATTTTTTCTTGTCATCACTTTTGGGCGTTTCTTCTGGTGATTGTTCCGAGTTGGTACTATTGCCTATTTTCTTATCTTCTTGTTGTTCTAAGCTTTCTTCTTCTCCAGATGGTTGTGCAAATCGTTCATCTGTGTTCTCGCCTGCAAAATAAGATAGATATAACGGTATCATCGGAAGCACGCAAGGCGATATAAAAGATGCAAATCCCTCTAGAAATGTCAATAAATAATCCATTTTTTCTCCATTTTTTCTATTATAAAGATTATTTTATAACAAGTAAAGAGAGCAAGTCTCACAACTTACAATTATATATTGTTTATTAACCTTTTTTCTAGATATGTTTGACTACAAAAAAAGTTGGGAATTACTTTGGTTAATAATTCCCAACTGATTAAAACTGGATTTTACCTTGTTTATTACATTATTTCTTTCAATTTTTTTATATCCAATATCTTAATTCTGCCTCTACTGTATTCTATTATTCCATCTTTTGCAAACTGTCTTATTGTTTTTCCTGCTACCTCTCGAGCAGAGCTAGTCATTTTTGCAACTTCTTCTTGTGTTATGCTGAATTCTTTCTCGCCAGTATATATATCTTTCAACCAAAAAAGCTGCCATTCTTCTCTCGTATCGTGTAAACAGCATTTCGTATAGTGTTGTCATACACAAAGATAATCTTTCGACAAGTGTCTCGATAATAATACACCTTACCTCAATATTTTCTTCCATTATTTTCTTCAAAACACAAGGCTTGACTATCAAAAGAATGCTATCTTTCCCAACGACAAACTTAGAGTCAAAAGCAATATGCTCCAAAATACATGCTGCCGACAACAATCCCATTTCCTTAGCACGCAATTCGAACAATGTTATTTCTCTAAGGTTTTCATCATCAATGATTGCTCTAACTTCACCTTCCAATATCAAAAATGGACCAACACAATGTCTAGCAACCCCTGCTATTATTTCACCTTTTTTATAGTTTTTTAGCTCTGTGTTGTTGAGGACAAGATGTTTTTGTTCTTCTGTCAAAAAACTATAAAACGGAAGACCACTCAATTCTTTACATATTTCATACATAATTTTCACCTTTTAAGCTCTTTTTATATCAATAACACTCGACATTCCCAAATCTTATCTCACAATTATTATAGCAAAAAGCCACATATTGTGCAATACTCAATATATGGCTTTGATTTTTGTTTATATTTTCAAAATTATTATTTTATCACTTTAATCTCGATATCCACATTCCAATCTTGTGGGATAGTTATAACATAAAGTTGTTCACAATCAAAGAAAACTTCCTTGATATTATCTTTTCGGTTGGTATAATTTTTATAAAAATCATCTACTGGATAAGTTACCAACTTTTTGCAAGATTTGTGTTTGGCGGTTATGCCGTTGGCGGTTACCTCAAACTTTACGCCCCTGAACATTTGGCTCACTTCAGCGCCGTATTTGAATTGTCTTGGCATAATATAGTTGGCATAAGGAGTACTAATGCCATCTTGTTTGCGTACAACCACTTTGAACAATCTGGTCTGAGTTGTTTGGTCATTGGTTGCCACAAAAGTATACTTGCCATTGTTAACAATATTCAGCTCTTCCCTACCAAAATCTATATATCTGTCTAGGTTGACACCTGTTAGATAATCATTTTCGATATCACTATCTGTCCACAATTCTACACCTTCCGCACTTTCTTCATACTGGCATTTTGTATAATCAAAAGCCCCAATCTTGTTCTTTAGAGGCAAGGTATACAACAATACAAGGAGCAAAACTAGTACTACTAGAATACACGCTGGCAAAATCATCAATATTTTTTTCTTCTTAAAAAAATCTTTCATCTAGTCCTCCTTGAAATAAACAATCAAAAATGATGGCACAAACATAACAATATCTGCTCCAAGTAGCATCAAATACAACAAATATACGTGTTTGATGACATAGTCCCAAAACTCAGTCGAATAAGTTTGACCGCCAAAAGATATGATAAAGAACGCCACAATTCCTATGATTACAAGCCCCAACACCAAGAATTTTCTAAGCAATCGGCTGAAGAAAATCACCAACTCGCCTATGGCAAAAATCATCAAGACCATAATCGACAACTGCATAAAAATCGCTTTGGCTGATGGAATAAAATATCCTATATACACGATTGAAGCTTCTCTGCCTATCAAGGTAAGCAAAACTTTCATCAACGGCATAGCAAGCATATTGATACATGCCACAAAAAGACTTGTGGTAAGCAGCAACATAATATTGGTCACTGCGAAAACTTTTCCGTTGTTGAAAATGCTGTCACAAAGTTTGTCTTGCTTTACATTGAACATTGACACAAAGAGCAATACCGCACTCGCAATACTCACCACTGAGTATCTAGTATCGAGGATAATTTCTTCGCCAGTGCCTTTGTTCATCCATACCAAACAGCCTATCAATTGCAAAGCTCCGATAATCATTATGTTGGGCAAAAAATGCACCAGTCTGTACATATATTGTTTTAGATACATATTATCTTTCATCGCTGTACACCTCTGCCATTTTGTCCATTTGGTCTAGATTGACTATATTAAGCATTGTTTCTTCATCGTACTTGTCATCTACACATTTTAGCATACCATTGTTGATGACCACGCATTTGTCAATAACTTCTTCCAACTCTTCTGCAAGATGAGTCGAGATAATAATCAATCTGTTGGGATATTTCTTTTCCATTTTGATAAGATTGGTAAACAAAAGTCTTGCATTCTTGTCCATAAAAGCAGTTGGCTCATCTAGCAAAACAATTTTTTGCTGTCCTGACATTGCCAAACATACAATAAAAATCGCTTTCATACCTTGCGACAAATCTTTTACTCGTTTTTTTGTATCAATCGCATACACTTCGAGCAACTTCAAGCACTTTTCTCTGCTAAAATCATTATACATTACTTCATAGCTGTCAATGATATCAATGATTTCTTCGCCAGCAAATTGCATTTCTGAGCTATAATATCCCACTTCTTTCGCAACTTTTACGCTGTTGAATGGTTTTTCCCCAAGGATAGTAAAATCCGCTTCACTTGGTCGAATTTTGCCAGAGATAAGTTTCATAAAAGTACTTTTACCTGCACCATTTTTACCCACAAGTCCTACGACTTGGCACTCATCAAGTACTAAGTCTTTGATATCAATAACTGTCTTTTTGTGATATTTTTTGGTCAAATACTTAATATTTATCATATTTTGATAACATTTGGCGATTGCCAAACTTTGCAACTCCTTTACTATTATTGTTGGCTGATATTCGGCTCATCGCTCAATCTCGAACCATTTTGTTTGCCTACGCCATTGTTATTATATCATCACTTTTTTATTTGACAACAATTTTAATCAAATATATACATATTATTATATATATTTTACTTTTCGTTTGTTGTTATACTGGCCAATTTTCAACATTTTTGCTCGTTTTCACATTCTATTTTCACTTTCTTGGTATGGCGGTGCAGGCTTGTAAGCGTTGTCAAATCCGAATGTAAAACGAATTTTACCATTGCACAACGGCTCGATGTCAATGCTGTCTGCCTTGCCAATCACCTTGCAAAGACTTTCTATGTCTGTCGTAGACAATAATTGGCAGACTACACTCAAACACAAACTCATTCCCAACAATTTATCTTTTTCGATCACGAACTGAGTTTGGTCATCTTGCTCAACAAAATACTCTTGTATCTCTGTGATAGACCTTACAATCTCATCATATCTTTCTTTGTTGCGGACAAGACAGATAGTCTCTGGTAAATTCTCTCTGAGAAAAGCAATCAGTTTTTCAAATTCTTCAAATTCATTTTTCATAAGTTCTCCTTTTGCACTTGGTGCTGTATATATTTACAACAAGTTTTGTTGCTTGTGTACAAAAAAAGACGCCAAAGCGTCTTAGCAAAATTTTCCGTTGGAGGTGTTGAGATTGTCCACCCCCAAAGCCATAACATCATTGACATAGGGATTGATAATGCGGTAAAAAATGATTTTACCCACCCTCCTGTCAGCGACAATTCTTGCATCTCTAAGCAATTTTAGTTGGTGCGATATAGTCGTTTGATTTAGCCCAAGTAAAGCGCACATATCATAGACACACAATTCTGTCACTGCCAAAGCTGACAAAATTTTCAGTCTTGTACTGTCGCTGAAAATGTTGTAAAAGTCAGCAATTCCCTCGACTGCACCATTGGGTGGCAAATAACTTCTCACTGATTGTTCTTGATTGTAGTTGAGTGTAAGACATTGTTGCATTTCTTTGCTCCTTTTTGTTCTCTATTATATCCGTACAAGGGGGGGGGGGGG
>CAMFVQ010000009.1 GCA_945992255.1 uncultured Clostridia bacterium | reverse complement strand
ATTATCTAAAGTGTTGCACTTCGCTTGACAATTTACTTACAATCAATACAATTTCAAGATTTCTTTTGCTGTTTCTTTGACTTTGTCACGCAGTGTGATAGGGGAGAGTACCTCGATATTTTGGCGGAATGACAAGATTTTGTCGATGAGCAAATCGTTGTCTGTCACATAGCCTTGTGCTATCCAATATTCGCCTTGTTCGGCTTTGGACACAGCCTCGATACCCAGCCATTCTTCCACATCATATCTAGCTTTTTCGTTGACTTTCAGCACGATGCTGATCTCTTTACAATTCTCATATTTGCTATATGCCAAATTCCAGTTGTTGCCGAATTTTCTATCCTTGAAGTCGCTGTCTGTTGGGAGAATGTTGGTGATACGGCTGAGCTTGAAAGTACGCATTTGGTTGCGCATACGACACCAAGCATAGATATACCAAATGCCAGCGCCATACACCACGATATAAGGCTCGATGACTCTCTCAGAAGTCTTACCGCCACGGTCGTGATAGGTGATTTTGACAGCTTTTTTGTTTTGTCTAGCTTTGAGTAAGACATCCATTTTTTGTTGAATGTTGTTGTTGTTTCCCCAAGCCGACTTGTCCACCACGAAGTAGTCTGCATGATGCACATCATTGCGGTTGTGTTGGTGATTGATATTGCCGAGTTTGTTCTTGATATTTTGGGAAGTGTCACTGCAAGGAATGGTGTCTAGGGCAGTGGTGAGCAATTCCAACTCTTCTTTGGTAAAATATTGGGAGTTGAGCTTGAATTCTTCTCCAATCATAATACCGCCTTCTCTACCTTTTTTGCAGGTGATAGGAATATGAGCAAAACTCATAATATCTACATAACGATAGACTGTTCTTTCAGAAATCTCCAACTTACTTGCCAATTCTTGGGCAGTGCATTTTGGGTTGTTGAGCAAGTCAACTAGCATAGTAAAAATGTTCGTAAGCATAATTGTTCCCCTTATTTTTTGTAAGTATATTATAACTACTATCTCTTATCAAGTCAATACCCACAAGTTGTTTTTGTCATATTTAGTGGGATTATTTTGCGATTTGATTTTTTCAAAAACGTTTACTAAAGCTACTTTTTGGGCGAAAATGTCCATTATTGCTAAAAAAATCAATTTTTTTATTCAAAATAGTTGTATATTTCAAAAATTTTATATTATAATTTTAGCGATATCAATCCAAAGGAGATATTTATATGAACGCTTATGTACAAAGAGTCCTAGATGACTTGGTAAAAAACAATCCCGATCAGCCAGAATTTCATCAGGCTGCAACAGAAATATTGACTTCACTCTCAATGGTTATGGACAAACACCCAGAATACGAAGAAAAAGGCTTGCTCGAAATGCTAGTAGAGCCAGAGAGAATTATTATGTTCCGTGTTCCATGGGTAGATGATGCAGGCAAGGTACATGTCAACAAAGGTTATCGTGTCCAATTCAACAGCGCTATCGGACCATACAAGGGTGGACTTAGATTTAGAAGCAATGTCAACTTGTCTATCATCAAGTTCCTAGGCTTCGAGCAAATTTTCAAAAACTCATTGACCGGTCTTCCAATCGGTGGTGGTAAGGGTGGCAGCGACTTTGACCCAAAGGGCAAGTCCGACAACGAAATCATGAGATTTTGTCAAGCTTTTATGTCTGAGCTTTATCGCCATATTGGTGCAGATACCGACGTTCCAGCAGGTGACATCGGTGTAGGTGGCAGAGAGATTGGTTATATGTTCGGCTACTACAAAAAGCTTGTCAACGAGCATACAGGTGTCCTCACAGGTCGTGGTTTGACTTATGGTGGTTCTTTGGTAAGAACCCAAGCTACAGGATATGGTCTTATCTACCTCATGGAAGAAATGCTCAAAGAGAGAAATCTCAACTTTATGGGCAAAAAGTGTATCATCAGTGGTAGCGGTAACGTAGCTATTTATGCTCACGAAAAAGTAAATCAACTAGGCGGTGTGGTTGTTGCAATGAGCGACAGCAACGGCTATATTTATGACGAAAATGGTATCGACCTTGCTACCGTGAAGCTTATCAAGGAAGTTAAGCGTGAGAGAATATCTACCTATGTAGAATATCATCCAAATGCAAAATATGTTGCTGATTGTAGCAAGATTTGGGAAGAAAAATGCGACTATGCTTTGCCTTGTGCTACCCAAAACGAAATCAATCTTGATTCTGCAAAAGCACTTGTTGCCAACGGAGTTATCGCAGTGGGTGAGGGTGCAAATATGCCTTGCTCAATCGATGCAATCAATTACTTCCAACAAAGCGGTCTTTTGTTTGCGCCAGCCAAAGCAGCCAATGCAGGTGGTGTAGCTTGTAGCGCTCTCGAAATGGCTCAATCAAGCATGAGAACATATTGGTCTTTCGAAGAAGTTGATTCTCGTTTGAAACATATCATGGTCAACATTTTCCACAATATCAAAGATGCAGCTGCAAGATATGACATGGACGGCAACTATGTTGTTGGAGCAAATATTGCAGGCTTTGAAAAGGTTGCAGCATCTATGATTATCCAAGGTGTGTGCTAATCAACCAATATCAAAATATCGAAAAGCGGACTTGTTCCGCTTTTTCTTTTTATCAAAGAGCAAAGTTTTTTATCAAGGAGAAAATCATATTACCAAAGTGTAAAATTCTTTTTATCAAAAGTCAAATTTTTTGCCAATGCGGCAAAAACTAAAAACATATCACCCAAAATCAAATAGAGAAAAAGATAAATTGGCAGGCAAAATTTTTGCAACATGTTGCAATTTTTCGTAAAGAATGTGCAGTTTGATAGTTTTTCATTTTGTTTGTAAAGACTTTTTCCAAATTGTCTTGTTTTTTAAGAATAAATATGGCTAAAACATAATCAATAATCATATTATTTTGCTTCCAATTTTGGGGATAACTAAATTGTGCAGTTGCACGCAAAAACCAATACATAATGCCAAAAACTATCTAAAAATCGATTTATCGATATGTGGATAACCTATGTGTTATGGGGATAACTATGTGGATAACTCCCCAAAAATCGTGATAATTGCCGAAATTTTGCAAAAAAGGACAAAATCTTGCAAATTTAGACACGAGTAATATTTTGGTGGAAAAATTGTCGAAAATTATCTAAATTCTGAGGTTTTTCTCTTGCAAACAATATCCCAAATATGCTAATATGTAGGTAATAAAAGTTTATTATATTTTTATTAACACAATATCATCATTTTAGGAGAGTTTTATGTCGAAAGTCGGTATCATTATGGGTAGCATAAGCGATCTTGACGTTGTAAAGCCAGCTATTGATATTCTCAAAGAGTTTGGGGTAGAAGTTGATGCACGAGTTATCTCTGCTCATCGCACACCTGATCTTGCACACGAGTATGCATCAAAGGCGATTGACAACGGTATTGACGTGATTATTTGCGCAGCAGGCAAAGCAGCACATTTGGGCGGAGTTATTGCAGCATTTACACCGCTACCAGTTATTGGTCTACCAGTAAAGAGTTCTACAATGGACGGAATGGACAGCTTGTTGTCTATGGTTCAAATGCCGGGTGGAATTCCAGTTGCTTGTGTAGCAATCAACGGCGGACTCAATGCAGGACTTTTGGCAGTTCAAATATTGTCAATCAAAGATAGCACACTTATGCAAAAAATGATTGAGTACAAATCCAACCTTGCAAACAAAATCAGCAAAGATGACCAAAAATTGCAAGAGCTTTTGAAGTAAGGTTGACTATGCAAAACAAAAATTTTTGAAATAAATAATATGGGTTTGATTGTCAAGCCCATTTTGTATTTAATTTAGGAGGATAAAATGGCAATTGATTACAAAGTAGCAGGAGTAGACGTAGAGGCAGGCTACCAAGCAGTTAAACTTATGAAAGAGTATGTTCAAAAGACATACAACAGCTCAGTATTGGGCGATTTGGGCAGTTTTGGTGGCTTCTATGCACTAGATGACAAAGAAGACGGCGATTGTCTTGTCGCAGGTACTGACGGAGTTGGTACAAAACTAAAATACGCTTTCGTATTGGACAAGCACGACACTATCGGTATCGATGCCGTTGCAATGTGTGTCAACGACATTGTTTGCCAAGGTGCAAAACCACTTTTGTTCTTGGACTATATCGCATTGTCCAAGCTAGAGCCAGTCAAAGTTGCTACTATTGTTAAAGGTGTAGCTGAGGGTTGTTGCCAATCAGGCTGTGCGCTTATCGGTGGCGAAACTGCCGAAATGCCAGGATTTTATGCAAAAGATGAGTATGATATTGCAGGTTTTGCAGTTGGTATTGTCAAGAAGAACAAGATTATCAACGGCAAAACAATCAAAGCAGGCGACAAACTTATCGGTCTTGCATCAAGTGGTATTCACTCCAACGGCTATTCTTTGGTAAGAAAGTTGTTTGGTGAAGACAAAGAGAGCTTGAATACATACAACGAAACTTTGGGTTGTACACCAGCAGAGCTTGTACTTACCCCAACTCGTATCTATGTCAAGACAATTTTGAGCATCATCGAAAAATTTACAATCAAGGGTATCGCTCATATCACTGGCGGTGGCTTTATCGAGAACATACCACGTATCATTCCAAAGGGACTTGGCGTAAAGATTGACAGATCAAGCTATCCACTTCCAAAGATATTCAAAGCACTCCAAGAGATTGCCGAAATCGACGACACCAAGATGTGCAATACATTCAATATGGGTATTGGTATGGTGCTTGCAGTTGACCCAGCTATTGCTGAGGCTGTGACAGCCGAGCTTAACAATATGGGCGAAAAGGCATATATCATCGGCGAAGTTACCGACAAGGAAGGAGTAGAACTGTGAAAAGAATAGCAGTTTTTGCATCAGTTGGTGGCAGTGATATGCAATCTGTCATTGATGCTTGCGAAGCTGGACAAATTGATGGACAAGTAGTTGCGGTCGTTGTCAACAAAGACAACATCGGCGCATTGGACAGAGCGGCAAAGCACAATATCGAAAGCCGTATCTTCAAAGTGCAAGACTATGCTGATGCCCAAGACAGAGATCGTGCAATCATCGATTATCTTGTGGACAAGAATATTGACCTAGTGGTACTTGCAGGTTATCTTGCGATTGTCACCCCAGCTTTGGTGGACCAATTCCGTGGTCGTATCATCAACATTCACCCATCACTTATTCCCAAGTTTTGTGGCAAGGGTATGTACGGACTTAGAGTCCATACCGCTGTCATCGAAGCAGGCGAAAGTGAGAGTGGTGCAACCGTGCATTTTGTAGATGAAGGAGCTGACACAGGTCAAATCATTCGACAAGTCAAAGTGCCGGTATTGGCGGGGGACACCCCAGAGAGTTTGCAAGCAAGAGTGTTGGAACAAGAACATATTTTGCTCCCAAGCGTTGTGGCAGAACTTTGCAAAAAATAAATACATATCAAGATATTGAAACTAAAAGAGGAGATAAAAATGAAAAAGAGAGCATTACTTAGCGTATCAGATAAGACAGGCATTGTAGATTTTGCAAGCCGTCTTGTTGACTTTGGTTATGAGATTGTATCTACAGGCGGTACACTCAAAGTTTTGAAAGAAGCATCTATTCCAGCCATTGATATTAGTTCTATCACTGGTTTTCCAGAGTGTTTGGACGGCAGAGTAAAGACTTTGCACCCAAATGTTCACGCAGGACTACTTGCTATGAGAAGCAACAAAGAGCATATGGACTTTTTGGAGAAGATGAATATCAACACAATCGACATCGTTGTTGTCAATCTCTATCCATTCAAGGCTACCGTATCCAAGCCAAATGTTGATTTGCAAACAGCTATTGAGAACATTGACATCGGCGGACCAACTATGCTCAGAAGTGCTGCCAAGAACTACCAAGATGTTGCTGTGCTTGTTGACCCAGCAGATTATAGCAAAGTACTTGCAGAACTCGAACAAGGCGAAATCAAGAAAGAGACCAAATTCTATCTCATGTACAAGGTTTACCAACACACCTCATACTATGACACTTTGATTGCCAACTATCTCCGCCAAAAACTTGATATAGAATTCCCAGAACAATTTACAATGGCATTCGACAAGGCTCAAGATATGAGATATGGCGAGAATCCTCACCAAAATGCAGTATTCTACAAAGAGGCATTCGATGTCAAAGGCTCATTGGCAACCGCTGTCCAACTCCACGGCAAAGAGTTGTCATACAACAATATCAATGACACCAACGGCGCGCTCGACCTACTCAGAGAATTCGATGAGCCAACTATCGTAGCAGTTAAGCACGCCAACCCATGCGGAGTAGCTACTGCCAGCACAATCAGCGAAGCTTTCTACAAGGCAAATGCAGCTGACCCAACCTCAATTTTTGGTGGTATCGTTGCATCTAACAGAACTATCGACAAAGCAACCGCTGAACAAATCCACAAGATTTTTATCGAAATCGTTGTAGCACCTGACTTTGATCAAGATGCACTTGACATTTTGACCCAAAAGCCAAATATCAGACTTTTGAAACTTGATGGCATCGCAAGTCCAGTTCCACAAGGTTGCTATGATATGAAGAAAGTTTTGGGCGGACTACTTGTTCAAGAATATGACACAATGGTAGTTGACCAAGACAAAATTGAATATGTGACTGACCTCAAACCAACACAAGAGCAAATGGAAGATATGATTTTTGCAATGAAAGTTGTAAAGCACACCAAGTCCAACGCTATCGTTGTAGCCAAAGACAAGACCATTTTGGGTATTGGTTGTGGACAAGTCAATCGTATCAGAGCTACCAAGCAAGCTATCGAACATTCTTTGAGTGACACAACAGGCGCAGTGCTTGCAAGTGATGCATTTTTCCCATTCGATGACTGTGTAAGAGCAGCACACGAGGGCAAGATTGCAGCAATTATGCAACCTGGTGGAAGTATCAAAGACCAACTAAGCATTGATGCTTGCAACGAGCTTGGAATATCTATGGTATTCACAGGCAACAGACATTTCAAACACTAAGCAAAGGAGCAAAATATGAGCGTTTTGGTAATTGGAAGTGGCGGCAGAGAACATGCAATTTGTTATTCGCTTGCCAAAAGCCCAAAGGTAAATAAAATCTATTGTTTGCCGGGCAATGCAGGTATAGCAGAGATTGCAGAGTGCCACGATATTGGCGTAATGGAGTTCGACAAAATCGTCGAGTTTGTCCAATCTCACCCAGACATTGATTTGACCGTTGTAGCTCCAGATGACCCACTAGCAAAAGGTTTGGTAGATGTTTTGGAGAGCCACGGCAAACGAGCTTTTGGACCAAAGGCAAATGCGGCTATCATCGAGGCGAGCAAGGCTTTCAGCAAGTATTTGATGAAAAAATACAACATTCCAACCGCCGATTATGAAGAGTTCGACAACTATGACAAGGCAGTAGAATATGTTGCCAATGCCGATTATCCACTTGTTGTCAAAGCCGATGGACTAGCTTTGGGCAAGGGCGTAATCATTTGCAATACCAAACAAGAGGGCTTGGATGCTGTCAAAGAAATGATGATTGACTCCAAGTTCAAAGATGCAGGCAAAAAGATTATTGTCGAAGAGTTTATGGTAGGCAGAGAGGTATCTATCCTATGTTTTTGCGACGGCGATCATATCGTGCCTATGGTATCATCTCAGGACCACAAGCGTGCGCACGACAACGATGAGGGCTTGAACACAGGCGGAATGGGAACATTCTCTCCATCCAAGTTCTACACCCAAGATATGGCAAATGAAGTTTACAGAACAATTATTGTTCCAACTGTCGATGCTATGAATGCCGAAGGTCGCAAATTCAAAGGTGTACTATATTGTGGACTTATGCTTACCGACAAGGGTATCAAAGTGTTAGAATACAATGCTCGTTTTGGCGACCCAGAAACCCAAGTTGTACTCCCACGATTGGAGAGCGACTTGTACGACATTTTCAATGCTTGTATCGATGGCACATTGGACAAGGTTGACATCAAGTGGAATGACAAGGTTGCAGTATGTGTAATTTTGGCAAGCGGAGGCTATCCAGAAGCTTACGAAAAAGGCAAAGAAATCACAATAGGCAAGCTTGATGACAATATCGTACTTTTCCATGCAGGCACCAAGATGCAAGACAATCGCCTTGTGACCAACGGTGGCAGAGTCATTGGTGTGACCGCTGTCGCAGACGATATGGACAAAGCACGAGAGAGTGCATACCGCAATGTTCAAAATATTCACTTTGACAAAATGTTTTACAGAACAGATATAGGAATAAAAAAATAAAGGGCAAGGATATGGTTAAGAGAATTTTTGTAGAAAAGAAAGAAGGCTATAATGTATCTGCCAAAAAGACTTTGGCGGACATCAAGAATGTACTTGGTATCAATGTTGATGATGTCAGAGAGTTTATTCGTTATGACGTCGAAGACCTTGATGACAAGGTTATGGAGCAAGCTAAAACTACCATTTTCAGCGAAGCGCCAGTTGACACTCTCTACGAAGTTTTGCCTAGCCTAGACGGCTATGAAGTGTTCGTTGTAGAGTATTTGCCAGGACAATATGACCAAAGAGCCGACAGCGCTATGCAATGCGTTCAGTTGTTGTCTATGCAAGGCAGACCAACTATCAAGTGTGGCAAAGTTTTTGCTGTCAAAGGTTGTGACAAGACCCAACTTACAGCTATCAAAAAATACCTTATCAACCCAGTTGAGGCAAGAGAGGGCGATATGAGTATGCCAGAGAGTTTGGCAACCAAAGTAGAACTCAATCTTACCGTGCCAACTATCGATGGCTTTATCAAGATGAGCGATGATGAAGTTGCCCAATATCACGCTAGCAAAGGCTTTGCAATGAGCGTAGCTGACCTTGTGTTTGTAAGAGATTATTTTGCAGAGCAAGGCAGAGATCCAAGCGAAACTGAGCTAAAAGTTATTGACACATATTGGTCTGACCACTGTCGCCACACAACTTTTGCTACCGAAATCACAGATATAACTATCAAGTCAGACAATCCACATATCCAAAAGGCTTTGGACGAATACCAAGATTTGTTCCAAGAGTTCAACTCAGCTCGCAAGGACAAGTATAGATACCTTATGGATATTGCTACTATCGCTGTCAAGAAACTCAAAAAACTTGGCAAGCTTAACAATCTTGACGTGTCAGATGAAATCAATGCTTGCAGTGTCGAAGTAGATGTAGACAACGACGGCAAAGATGAAAAATGGCTCATTATGTTCAAGAACGAAACTCACAACCACCCAACAGAAATCGAGCCATTCGGTGGTGCAGCAACTTGTTTGGGCGGAGCTATCCGTGACCCACTCAGTGGCAGAACTTATGTTTACCAAGCTATGAGAGTTACAGGTTGTGCCGACCCTAGACAACCTATTGACCAAACTTTGAAGGGCAAACTCCCACAAAGAGTTATCACCAAGACAGCAGCAAGCGGATATTCTAGCTATGGCAACCAAATCGGTCTTGCAACTGGTCTTGTAGCCGAAATGTATCATCCAAACTATGTTGCCAAGAGATTGGAAACAGGCTATGTTATCGCAGGCGCTCCAAAGGAGAACGTGGTAAGAAGAAAGCCAATCGAGGGCGATATTATCGTATTGCTCGGTGGCGAAACTGGTCGTGATGGTTGTGGTGGTGCAACTGGCTCATCTAAGGCACACACCGAAAAATCAGTAGAAGTTTGCGGTGCAGAAGTCCAAAAGGGTAACCCACCAACAGAGCGTAAAATCCAAAGATTGTTCCGCAACAAGAATGTAAGCAATCTTATTGTCAAGTGTAACGACTTTGGTGCAGGCGGTGTATCCGTTGCAATCGGCGAGCTTGCAGACAGCTTGGATATTTTCCTCGACAAAGTACCAAAGAAATATGAGGGATTGTCAGGCACAGAGCTTGCAATCAGCGAATCACAAGAGAGAATGGCAGTTGTACTTGCCAAAGAAACCGTTGACCAATTCATCGAATATGCCAAGGCAGAGAACCTTAACGCAGTTGCAGTAGCAGAAGTGACCGACAACGGCAGAATGAGAATGTTCTATTCTGGCAACTGTATCGTTGACTTGAAGAGAGAGTTTTTGGATACCAACGGTGTAAAACAAACCACAACCGCTGTCATTGAAGACAACGCAACCAACTATATGAACACTCCAAACGAAAAGTCTGCCGAGCTTTTCAACAAAGGCGACTTTGAGGGAGTTGTATTCAACGAGCTATCTAGACTAAATGTATGTTCTACCAAAGGACTTGGCGAAATGTTCGATGCAACTATCGGTGCAGGTTCAGTACTTATGCCATTCGGTGGCAAGTACCAACTCACTCCTGCAATCGTTATGGCATCTAAGCCACCAGTTAGCGGACATACCGACACAGCTACCGTATCAACATACGGCTGTTCGCCACAACTTATGAGTGCATCACCATTCGTAGGAAGTGTATATTCTATCGCTTTGTCATTGTCCAAGCTCGTATCTTGCGGTGTAAGAGTGGACACAATCCGTCTATCACTCCAAGAATTTTTCAAACGACTAAACTCAGACCCAGAGCGTTGGGGACAACCACTTTCAGCCCTACTTGGTGCATTGTATGCCCAACTCGGCTTTGGCGTAGGCGCTATCGGAGGTAAGGATAGTATGAGTGGCACATTCGAGCATATCGATGTTCCACCAACTCTCATCAGCTTTGCTATGGGTATTACCAAGGCATCAAAGATTATCACCAACACATTCTCAACCAACATGGGAGTCAAAGATATTTATCATATCAGCTTGCCACGTGATGAGTATGATATGGTAGATTTTGCTAGGGCGCTCGAGCTTTACAACGATATGGCATACGCTATCGACCAAGGTCTTATCAAGGCTTGTAACGTAGTAGAAGAGGGCGGTATTGTAGCCAGCGTATTCAAAGCTTGTATGGGCAACAAGTGCGGTACTGATTGGGATAACTTTGACATTGATATGCTCACTCCAAGATTTGGCGATTTTGTCATTCTTGCAGATGATGTAGATATGCTTAGCAAGTGGAACCCAACCAAGGTTGCATCACTCAACAACACTTACACTTGCGATGTATGTGGCACAACTATCAAGATGGACAAAGCTATCCAAGCTTTCACCAGCACACTTGAAGACGTGTTCCCATCAACAGCTCCTGCAGAGGGCAACGTAAGCAACTTGATTTGTGTAGCTCGCAAGCAAGAGAACCCAGCACGCAACATTGTTCAACCTCGTGTACTCATTCCAGTATTTCCGGGTACCAACTGCGAATACGACACAGCAAGAGCATTCGAGAGAGCAGGTGCAAAAGCCGATGTATTTATTGTCAAGAACCAATCAGCTCGTGACATTGAGGACACAGCCAAAGCTTTGGTAGAGGCTATCAACAAAGCTCAAATTCTTGCATTCCCGGGCGGATTTAGCGGTGGTGATGAGCCAGACGGAAGTGGTAAATTTATCGCAACCACATTCAAGAACCCCGCTATTGCCGAGGCAGTTATGAAACTTTTGTACGAAAGAGATGGTTTGGCACTAGGTATCTGCAACGGATTCCAAGCACTCATCAAGTTGGGACTTGTTCCATACGGCGACATCAGAGAGCAAATGCCAAATGCACCAACACTTACATTCAACAACATTTCTCGACACGTATCGACTATTGTCAATGTAAGAGTTGCCACCAACAAGTCACCATGGCTCAATGCTTGCCACGTAGATGACGTTTATTCAGTTGCTGTCAGCCACGGTGAGGGAAGATTTGTATCCAGCCAAGAAGAGCTAGACAAACTCATCAAGGGCGGACAAGTTGCTACCCAATATGTAGATATGTTCGGCTCTGCAACTATGCAATCACCATTCAATCCAAATGGTAGTATGAACGCTATCGAAGGTATCATTTCTCCAGACGGAAGAGTTCTCGGCAAAATGGGGCACAGCGAAAGAATTGATGCCAACCTATACAAGAACGTCGAGGGCAACTATGATATGAAGTTGTTCGAGAGCGGAGTAAAATATTTCAAATAATGGCATTTTTACCAATTGAAAAAAACGAAATAGATTGTCCAGTAGATTGGGTGTACGTCATAGGCGAAGCTTATGTCGATCATCCATCTTTTGGACATGCAATAGTATCAAGGCTCATAGAATATATGGGCTTTTCTATTGCTATAATCTCTCAGCCGTCGTGTGAAGAAGATTATACCAAATTCGGCGAGCCAAAGATAGGATTTTTGGTGACTAGCGGAGTTGTGGACAGTATGGTCAACAATTATACTGTTGCCAAACAACCACGTAGCGAAGACGTCTATTCTGAGGGCGGTGTTGTAGGCAAACGCCCAGACAGGTGTGTGGACGTTTATTGCAACAATCTCAAAAGGCTTTTCCCCAATTCGCCTATTGTCATTGGTGGTATAGAGGCAAGTCTTAGAAGATTTGCACACTATGACTATTGGGCGGACAAAGTTTTGCCTAGCATTTTGGTATCAAGCAAGGCGGATTTGCTCATCTATGGTATGGGCGAGCGACCTATCAAAGAGATATGCAACCTTGTTCGCAAGGGTATTCCACTTGCCAAAATCAAGGACGTCAGGGGTACTTGTTATTTGTCTAGCTATGAAGATTTGTCAGCCAAGATGAAGAGCAATATCGAGAGCGGAGCGGTTGCTTTTTGCGAGAGTTTCGAAGAGGTAAAATCCGACAAAATGGCGTATGTCAGAGCTTTCAATACCCAAACGCACAACAATGACCACGTGATTGGCAAGACAGTTTTGCAAAAGCACGGTGATATGTATCTTGTCCAAAACCAAATGCAGTTGCCACTTACAGAGCAAGAGCTTGATGAGGTGTACAACTTGCCATACGAAAGGACTTATCACCCAAGTTATAAGTTGGGTGTGCCTGCTATCCAAGAAGTCAAATACAGCATCACTCATGTAAAGGGTTGTTTTGGCTCGTGCAACTATTGTGCAATCACCTACCACCAAGGTAGAGTTATCCAAAAGCGTTCCAAAGAGAGCGTACTCAAAGAGGCGGAAGAGTTTACCCACGACCCAGAGTTCAAGGGCTATATCCACGATATAGGCGGACCTACTGCCAATTTCCGCAACACAGCTTGCTCCAAGCAAACTACCAAGGGTGTTTGTCCAACTCGCCAATGTATTGGTTGGAAAAAGTGCAACAATCTCGAAGTTGACCACAACGAATACCTTGATTTGTTACGCAGTCTAAGACAAATAGAGGGTATCAAAAAGGTATTTATCCGCAGTGGTATCCGCTATGACTATGTTATGTATGACAAGAGCGATGAGTTTTTGAGAGAGATTATCAAGCACCACGTGAGCGGACAGCTAAAAGTAGCACCTGAACACGTGAGCGACAACGTTCTCAAGAATATGAACAAGCCAAGTTTTGATTTGTACTTGAAGTTCAAGGAAAAGTTCGATGCAATCAATCAAAAATTGGGAATGAAACAATACCTTGTACCATACCTAATTTCTTCGCACCCGGGTTGTACACTAGATGATGCAATCAACCTTGCACTTTATCTAAAATCAATCGGCTATATGCCGGAGCAAGTCCAAGATTTCTATCCAACGCCGTCCACCAAGTCAACTTGTATGTATTATACAGGCATCAATCCAGACACAATGGAAGAAGTCTATGTTGCCAAGTCCAAGCGAGAGAAAATGTTGCAAAGAGCGCTTATGCAGTACCGCAAAAAGTCCAACTACAATCTCATCAAAGAGGCTTTGATAGAGGCACATAGAGAAGATTTGATAGGATTTAGGGACACATGCCTTATCAAACCGCTCAGAGAAGAAGCAATCAGTGGCAGATTTTCGCAAGGAAGAGAGGGGCAAAAAGCAATCAAAACTCGCAAGGGCATTGTCTATGTAGATGAAAATTTTGGCAAGTCCAAACAAAACAGCACCCCAACTCGCAGTGGCAAAAATGCAAGCAACAATTATAGCAAAACCAGCGAAAGACCAAGCGGAAAATCAAACAATTCACGCAGTGGTATGACCAGCAGTAGACCAAGCAAAACCAACGCAAGCAAACCAACCGCCAAGTCTACATACAATGCCACTGCCAAACCAACTAGCACTCGCAAGCCAACCCATTCTCGCAAAAAGTAAAACTACCATTTGCGACAGCAAAAACCTTGTAGAACGGCTGCCCAATTCGATCAAAACCGCTTAAAAAGTTGCGACAAAGTGTTATTGGAGCGAAGCGACTATCCGATAAAAAAGGCTGCCTTGTGTAAAGGGAGCTGTCGCACGGAACATAAGTGGAGTGTGACTGAGGGATTGTCTTATATGTTTTGCTAACAGCCGACATACATCAAAGGTAAAACTAACACGCTCAGTGAACTATCCATACTGATAGCGCCCCTTATGGTAAGGGGAGCTGTCTAG
>CAMFVQ010000008.1 GCA_945992255.1 uncultured Clostridia bacterium | reverse complement strand
ATTAAAAAAGAATCTGGCGCTCATGAACGCCAGACCTAGAAAGATATTGAAGTATCAAACACCAGCAGATTTATTTAATCAAGAATTATCTAAAGTGTTGCACTTCGCTTGACAATTTACTTCAACATTATCATTGGCATTGTCCAAGAAGTCAAAGCCAAGAAAGCAGTGTCCAAACTCACCATTGTGCATACGGCAGGTGTCAAGGTTGTGAGAGGGGGAAAAGTGGCAGAGATTGCCTCCTCTGACATTGTGCTTGATGATATTTTCGTGGTGGGAGCAGGTGCGCAAGTGCCAGTCGATGCCATTGTGGAAGAGGGCTATATCGAAGTCGATGAGTCCATTCTCACTGGCGAATCGGTAGCTATCCGCAAGAACGCAGGCGACAAGCTCCTAGCAGGCAGTAATATTGTGGCAGGTGAGGCATATTGCCAAGCCGACAGAGTGGGCAAAGATTGTTATATCGAGGGCATTGTCCGCATAGCAAAGAAAATCAACAAGCCAAAATCAATGATTTTCAACACTCTAAACTTCATCATCAAAGTGCTGAGCGGTGTGTTGGTGGTGTTGGCGGTGTTCATATTCCTTGCCGAAAGACTGAATATGGGCGACACGCATGGTTGGCGAGGACTTATCATCAATGTAGCAAGTTCGATGCTCGGTATGCTCCCTATCGGTATGTTTATGTTGACATCGACAGCCCTTGCGGCATCGGTGTTGAAGCTGTCCAAGACAGGAGCTTTGCCAAAGGATATTTATTCTATCGAAATGCTAGCTCAAGTGGACACATTGTTGCTCGACAAAACAGGCACAATCACCAGTGGACAAATGAGCGTGGTGGATATGTACCAAGTGGGACAAGATGAGCTAGATATAGGCGACATTGTGTTGTCACTCAACCATTGGACAAAGGACAAAAAGCCAACGGCAATAGCGCTGGTCGAGTATTTCAAAGATTGCAAAATTCTTGATTGTTCGGACGTGCAGAGCTTTTCATCAATCCGCAAATGTAGCTCAATTACCATAGGTGAATACAGCTATTTTCTTGGAGCGCCAGACTATTTGGCAGAGCTAGACAGCGATATGGAGAGCTATATCAAAGTCAATTCTGAGGTGGGCAAAAGAACGCTCTTGCTTGCAAAATGCAAGGGGTGTATCGAGAATTTTGACAAAACTAAGTCTATTCCATTGGCATTTTTTGGACTTGAAGACACTTTGCGTGACAATGTCAAACAAACGCTTGACTGGTTCGCCTCCAACGATGTGGATATCAAAATCATATCAGGCGACAATCCGGCAACTGTCAGTTACATAGCCTCTAAGGCAGGGGTTGTGGGAGCGGACAGGTATGTCAATTGCTCCAAGGTCGATGACCAAACTATATTGGACAATGTGGAAGATACGGTCATTTTTGGCAGAGTTTCTCCAAGTCAAAAATGCAAAATTGTGGAAAAGTTGCAAGAGAAGGGCAGAGTCGTGGGTATGATAGGCGACGGAGTCAATGATATCCAAGCGCTCAAAGAAAGCGATTGTTCTATCTCATTCGCCCAAGCCAACGAAGTAGCTCGCAACATTTCTCGAATAGTGCTACTCGACAACGATTTTTCATCTATGCCAAGCATAGTGCAAGAGGGAAGAAAAGTTATCAACAATATCGAAAAGGTTTCTTCGCTTTATTTGATGAAAACTATTATGGTTATGTTCATGACATTTATCTTTTCGATTATCACGCTGGTGACCAAAGTGCCAAGCTATCCGTTCGACACCAAGAAGATGTTGCTCATCGAGTTTTTTGTCATCGGTGCGCCAACATTCATATATGCACTCCAGCCCAACAACGCAAGGATAAGTGGCAAGTTTATGCGGAACATTATCAAAGCGAGCTTTGCGGGAGCTTTGGGACTGATAGTGGCGGTGTTCGTTATGTATGCTATCAATGGCAGTCTTGATTTGCAGGCTGTCGGCAATGTGGTCAATTATCAAAATTCTATGCTTACACTAGCGTTGACTATGGCAGGTTTTGGCATACTCATTATGATTTCTATGCCGCTCAACAAGCTCCGTACTTGTGTGATTGTGGTGATGATAGCACTCAGTATTGTGGGCATTTATGTAGATACATTGTGCTTTGACAAACTTTTCTTAGGTATGGAAATCATCGACTTCAAGCACTATGGCTATATCATCGCAGCTGCTGTTTGTGGCATAGTTGTGGCGGCTTGCTCCCAAAAGTTGCTGGGTATATTAGATGACAAATACGGCGAAAAGTGGAGCGAAAACAGCAGAAGATTTTTGAAGAAATTGCAAAGGAAGAAGAGAGTAAATGATACACGAGAATCATAGAGATAGAATGCGTGAGAGAATACTTGCGGAGGGGGTGACCAACTTGCAAGAACACGAAGTGTTGGAATATTTGCTTTATCCATATATACCTCGCAAGGATACCAATCCGATAGCCCACGAACTTATCAACAAGTTCGGTTCGCTATCTAGCGTGTTGGACTCGACACCCCAAATGTTGGTTCAGGTGCCGAATATGACCCAAAAGGCAGCAGAGTTTTTGGTGAGCTTGCCGGGAGTATTCAAGAAATACAATCTCAGCAAATATGGGCCAAAGCCCAACTTGTCTACCTATTCTAAGGTCAAAGACTATTGCAAAACATTGCTCAGCGACCTCAACAATGAAGCTGTGTATATGTTGGCGGTAGACAACAAAGGTTGCCTTATCGAAAAGAGCGAGATAGGTCAAGGCGGTATCAGCGATTGTCGCATTGCCACTCGCAAAATGGTTATGATGTGTCACAATTTGTCCGCACCAAATATTTATATCACCCACAATCACCCAAGCGGAAATGCCTTGCCGTCTTTTAGGGATATGGAATTTACAAAGTGGGCAGCGGCATCGCTCGAGATGATGGGCGTAAGGTTGGTTGACCATATCATAGTGGCAAGGGAAAATGTTTACAGCTTTGCACAGAACGGAAAACTAGACAATTTTAGAGACAAATATTACCAATTTATGTCAGAAGAGCAAATATCTGATAAAAAATAAAGGAGGGAGTATGAGCTTTCCAAGAGATGACAGATATGCCAATATGACCTACAACTATTGTGGAAACAGCGGTTTGAAGTTGCCTTCATTGTCGGTTGGATTGTGGCAAAACTTTGGAGATGAAGCCAATATTGACACATGCACGGACATCATCAAGACAGCTTTCGACAAGGGTATCACACATTTTGATTTGGCGAACAACTATGGTCCAATGTCAGGCAGTGCCGAGAGGAATTTTGGCAAAATATTGAAAGACAATCTGAGTGCTTATCGAGATGAGCTTGTTATATCCACCAAGGCAGGCTACAAAATGTGGGAAGGTCCTTATGGCGATTGGGGAAGTAAAAAATACCTTGTCGCATCGCTCGACCAGAGCTTGAAACGCATGGGGCTTGACTATGTGGACATATTCTATCATCACCGCCCAGACCCCAACACTCCTATCGAAGAAACGGCACGAGCACTTGATTTGATTGTCAGACAAGGCAAGGCTTTGTATGTAGGCATATCCAACTATGATGCCGAAAAAACACTCCAAATGTATGACCTATTCGACCAAATGGGTACGCCATTTATCATTCACCAAGCTCGATATAATATGTTCGACAGGTGGATAGAGAGGGGCGAAGTCAGCTTGTGCGATGTGCTAGAAGAGCGTGGTATAGGCTGTATTGCTTTCAGTCCGCTTGCCCAAGGCTTGCTCAGTGACAAGTATTTTGGCAATGTGCCATTCGACAGCCGCAGAGCCAAAAGCTTCACTATGGACAGGATTTTCAGCGAGGGCAAAATCGAGAGAGCCATAGCTCTCAGCAAAATTGCTTTTGAGCGAGGACAATCTTTGGCTCAAATGGCACTCAGTTGGATAGCCAACAACCCAGTCATTACCAGTGTTTTGGTAGGTGTGAGCAGTACCAGCCAGCTCCTCGAGAATATACAAGCATTCGACAACACAAGTTTTAGCCAAGATGAACTCGAGAGTATCGATGAAATACTCGAAGGCGAAAGATACTTTGTAGACAAAAAATAAACTAATATCTACAAATTTGAAAAGAGCGGAGTACTATAAAACGTTCTTGAAGCCAACACTTGGTGGCAGTAAAAGAGAAAGAGTATAAGTACTTAATTTGTAATTCAATGTTGGCAGGAAGCCAATTTTTGTTGCCGAAAATATTACAAGTTGATATATCGCAGATATGGGGATAGTAGATCAGATTGTAGGTAGATTGGAGCATTTTTCCGCCCAAATGGCTACGTTTTTTGGGAGGTAGTTTGAGTAATTTTCAAAACATAGCAACAACTTTAATAGCAAAATAATACCAAAATAATACCAATTCTAAAACATGATGTCAAAAATTTGAATAGTTACTTACACCGTCAGTATCGAAATGAGGGCTTGAATTTGCATTTTTTGCAGCAAAACACGGCTTTTAGGTGATTTTTTTATAAAAAAAGCGACCAGCGGTCGCATTGGCACTCCCTGCGGGAATCGAACCCACAACTAGCCCTTAGGAGTTTTGAAAAAGTCTCAAAATCCTATTAAAATAAGCAATTTTCGCACATTTTTGGGCGTTTTGAGCAATATTTTTCGTTAAAATCGGCTATTTTCTTTCGTTTTTTCGGCAAATTTTAGATTTCTAAATAATTCTCAAACTAAAATAATACCAAAAACAATACCATTTTTTATAGCCGTTTTCAAAAAATGAAAAAAAGTTGTTTACTCAATCAAAAAAGTCAAAGGCAACTCTGACGACAAGATTTCCGGTCTAGGATTTCTTAACGAAGAAGGAACGTTGCCAATATCCATAATCGAGCAACTGAACTTGTAAACGCTAAACTTATTTATAATTGAAAAGATATGACAAATCGCCTGCCAAGATGTTTTGGCAGGCAATTTTACTTTTACTTGATTTCAGTTTTCCAAAGTCCGTGGAGGTTACAGTAAGCATAAACTGCAACAGGTTTATCTTCGCCAGTGCAAAAGGTAGCTTCCGGTGTATCACCAGGTTTAAAAGCTCTGCGCTGACCGCCATTCTCAGTTTCAACGTAAACCCATTGGATGTGGTGTTCCTCGGTCATGGGATGAGTTATTTCGCCGACTTTTACATAAACGGAAGCGTCTTCTTTATGAACAAACGGCAAGTGCTTTTCTCCCGCCGCTTCGGTGGTGTTGGGAACCAGCGCCTCCATCTTTTGTCCGCAGCACATCATAGGGACGCCCGCATCGTGAATAAGACCAATTAAGTTACCGCAATGGCGACAAATATAAAACTTTTCTTTCATTTTTCTTTCTCCCTTTAATAATTTTCTTTACGAACTTCAAAATAAGCTTGCGGATGCTTACATACAGGACATATTTCGGGAGCCGTCGTACCTACAACGATATGACCGCAATTACGGCATTCCCAAACCGTTACGCCGGACTTTTCAAATACTGTTTTGGTTTCAACATTTTTAAGAAGTGCACGATATCTTTCCTCATGTGCTTTCTCAATAGCGGCAACACCACGGAATTGATCAGCCAAATCGTGAAAGCCTTCTTCATCAGCTTCTCTTGCCATACGATCATACATATCAGTCCACTCGGTGTTTTCGCCTTCCGCTGCATGGAGCAGGTTTTCGGCAGTGTTACCAAGCTCGCCGAGCGCCTTAAACCACAGTTTCGCATGTTCCTTTTCATTTTCGGCAGTCTGCAAGAAAAGTGCTGCTATTTGTTCGAAGCCTGCCTTCTTTGCAACAGAAGCAAAGTATGTATACTTGTTTCTTGCCTGAGATTCGCCTGCAAATGCTTCCCAAAGGTTCTTTTCGGTCTTGGTACCGGCATAAGGATTCTTGGATTCTTCCTCAAGCCTTACGAATTTTTCTTTCGGCTGTTTGCAGACAGGACAGGTTTCGGGAGGAGTATCTCCCTCGTGAATATAACCGCATACGGTGCATTTCCATTTTGCCATTTTCGTTACCTCTTTCTTTTTTATATTTTCATTGAAATTTATGTTATGAAGCAATGCTTCCACCACATCCACCGGAATATCGGGATAGGATTTTAGCTGCTCTAAAAATTCTTTTGTGTTGGCGCTTTGCGGAAGCATAAAACCTGCTTCTCTGCAAAGGTCTTCTGCCATAAGTCGAGACGATTTTGATACCGCCTCCGAAAGTGTATCGGGCAGCTGGGAAGCTATTTTTTCAGCCTGCGCTTTGCTTTGAACGAGAGCACGCAGCGCCTCGACTACTTTATCCGTTTTAGGCTGCTGTGGGGGCAATTCCTTCGGCATCATTGAAATAGCACCTGAAGGACATGCCCCGGCACATACGCCGCAGCCGATACACTTATTTGGATCAATAATGCTGTTCTCTGTATCAGTCGCTCCGGTAGGGCAAACATAAAGGCAAAGACAGTCTTTTGTGCAAAGCCTTAAATTTCGTACTGCATATTTATCTGCCATTATCTTGCACCTCCTTCTATTTTTTCAAACTTCCACGCAGGGACTTTGCATACTGGACAAAGCGCAGGCGGTGCATCGCCAACGAATACAAATCCGCAGACTGTGCAGACATACACACCTGTGTTTTCAAGCATCTTGTCTCCCTCAACCTTATATCGGGTGAGAAGTGACTGCAACATTCTCGTTACCTTTTCTGCCCACACCTGACAGCGAAGTCCGCCACGGTCGTGCTGCTCTTCCGCAGCTGATTTTCCGTAAGGAAATCCTACCGAAATATCATGATTAATCAATTCAAGCAGTGTCTCTGTGCCGGCATTGCTGACAGGCTCTGCTTTTTGTTGGAAGAATTCTGAGAGTTTTCTAAAGTTCTCGGATTCTTCGGGCATATACTGCTTTTCGCACCCTCTTGCAAGATTGGAGCAAATGATGCTCATCTCCATTGGGGATAATTCTTTTTCTGTATGCGGCTTTTCAAGAATTTCTTCTGCTTTAGCAGTTTCCTCTTTCAGCACAAAAGCATCCTTACCTGCACCACAAAGCGGACACTTGAAATCATCGGGCAATTCGCCTTCGGTTTTATGGATATATCCGCAGACTGTACAAATATATTGCTTCATATTTCCGCCTCCTTTAATTGAATAATAGCATATTTCAGATTACAATTCTGTGATGTTATCACATTTTTCAATGATTCCCGCAATGTCCGTGACCGCAACCGTGGTCGCCACAGATATGGGTTTCCCCGTCATGTTCATGATCGTGGTGTTCACAATGCACATCGGGATTGAAAGCAAGATTGCCGGCAACAAAAGCATTTACCGCTTCATCGGCATTACCGCTGACACCGCCGTAGAGCTTTATTCCGTTTTTTGCCAGCGCCATTTGTGCGCCGCCGCCAATACCGCCGCAAATTAGTACGTCTGCTTTTACAGCGGAGAGTACGCTGGCCAATGCACCGTGGCCGGAGCCGTTGCTATCTATAAGCTCTGTTTTAATGACCTTGCCGTCTTCAATATCGTACAATTTGAATTGCTCGGTGTGACCGAAATGCTGAAAGATGTTTCCGTTTTTGTACGTTACTGCGATTCTCATAATATTTGCTCCTTTTTCTTTTTTGAATTCTTTTTGAATTTGCCGTTTGATGCAGCCTTTTTTATAGCAAAAGTCTGTACTGCCGCTACAAAGCTGAAACTCGCCGTCCTCAATTTTCAGTGCGAAGCCAAGCACAAGTGCGTCTGCTATTTTTTTCCTTGCGGTTTCATAGATTTTCTGTGCGGTTGTTCTGCCTACGCCGAGTTGTGCCCCGCATTCTTCTTGGCTTAAGTTTTCTTTGTCAATCAGCCGTATGGTTTCAAGTTCATCAATTGTTAAAACAATTGGTTCCCCGCTCACTGCTCCCGTTGGAGAAAATTCAAGAACTTCAGGGAAATAACATACTCGGGACACTTCGTCGGTCTTGGCATTTTATCACCTCACCATATATTATAGTGCCGTTTCAGGCATATGTCAACAGCATTATTGACATATGCCCGAAATTACGCTATACTAAAAATACTGAGAAGGAGACACGGCTTATGAATTACTTAACGTATTTACCTGTATTTGATAAACTGACGAAATCACAGCAAGACACGCTTACAAGCTCATCTTTTGTTCGTAAATTCGGCAAGGGTGAACTCTTGCATAATGGTTCGCAGAATTGTACGGGACTGCTCCTTGTGCTCTCTGGTCAAATTCGTGCTTTTACTATATCTGATGATGGCAGAGAGATTACGATGTACCGCCTTTTTGAACGTGATATTTGCCTTTTCTCTGCATCCTGCATCATGAACAGCATTCAGTTTGATATAACCGTTACCGCAGAAAAGGAAACAGAGGTTTTAGTCATCCCGTCAGAAGTTTACAAAAGCATTATGGATGTTTCAGCACCGCTTGCCAATTACACCAACGAAGTTATGGCAAGTCGATTTTCAGATGTAATGTGGCTGATAGACCAGGTGATGTGGAAAAACTTTGATAAAAGGCTTGCAGATTTTCTTTTGAATGAGGCAAGCATCGAAAACACTAACATTCTTAAAATCACCCACGAAACAATCGGCAATCACTTAGGTAATCCCCGTGAAGTGGTAACACGAATGCTAAAGTATTTTGTGAACGAAGGGTTTATATCACTCTCCCGAGGAACGATTGAGATTATAGACAAAGACGGACTTGAAAAGATTATAGTTTGATAAAACAAAGCGTTGAGTTTCTTAAAAAAATGAATTCTCAACGCTTTTTCTTTTCTGTCCTTTTAATCATCCATTCCGCAGAGAGTGGATTTTTTATTTAACGCTTTATCATTACGGACTGCATCATAGAATCGGAAACCGCCTGCAAAGTTATAGGCATCAAAGCCGTTGCCCACTAGAATTCTGCTTGCGATATAGCTTCTCAATCCGCTTTGGCAGATAACATATACAGGCTTGCTTTTGTCAAGTTCATCAATTCGTTCACGCAATTCATCAACGGGAATATTGATAAAACCCTTTGCATGCCCCATACTGTATTCCATTGGTGTGCGTGTATCAAGAAGAGTTATGCTGCCGTCACGGGGAAGTGTTTCATCTTCCTCATAATACCATTGCTTTACAATGCCGTTTTTCATGTTTTCAATGATATAGCCTGCCATATTCACAGGGTCCTTTGCGGAGGAATACGGCGGAGCATAGGCAAGGTCAAGTTCTGTAAGTTCATATGCTTTTATTCCGGCACGGATAGCGGTTGCAAGCACGTCAATCCTCTTATCGACACCGTCAAAGCCTATAATTTGAGCCCCGAGCAGACGATATGTGTCTTTCTCGAACAGCACTTTCATAGTCATCATTTTACCGCCGGGATAATATCCTGCATGACTCATCGGCGAAAGAATGACTTTGTCTGTAGCAATACCAAGGGACTTTGCGGTTTTTTCGTTGATACCCGTAGCGGCAGCAGTCATGTCAAATATTTTGATGACTGATGAGCCCTGCCCGCCGGTATAATGGCTGTCACCGCCGCAGATATTATCGGCGGCAATTCTACCCTGCTTGTTTGCAGGCCCGGCAAGAGAGATCAGAGCATCCTGCCCGGTGACGAAATGCTTCACCTGCACTGCATCGCCCACGGCATAGATGTCGGAAATGGAGGTTTCCATTCGGTCATTGACCACAATACTGCCTTTAATGCCAAGTTCTATGCCGGTATCTTTCGCAAGGGTGGTTTCGGGAGCGACGCCGATTGCTAGGATTACCATATCCGCATGGAGAGGCTGTTCGTCTTTCAGCAGTACATCAACGCCGCCGTCCCTTTCCTTAAACCCTTCTATGGTATGACCAAGTGCCAGCTTTATACCGTGCTTGCGCATTTCATTATGGATGAAAGAAGCCATATCAGCATCAAAGGGATTCATAAGCTGTTTTGGACGCTGGACAATAGTGACATCCATCCCCAGCTCTCGCAGGTTTTCTGCCAGCTCCAATCCAATGAAGCCACCACCTGCCAGTACAGCGGATTTTGGATGGTTTGCATTGATGTAATCCTTGATGCAGAAGGTATCCTCAACAGTGCGCAAGGTAAATATCTTATCGCTGTCAATACCATCAAACACTGGTTTTATCGGCTTAGCACCAGGTGAGAGCACGAGCTTATCATAACTCTCAGTAAGGATTTTACCGTTTTCAAGATTTTTTACGGTAACGGTTTTGGTATCAGGATGAATTGCCGTAACTTCATGATGCACATTCATCTTAACTCTAAAACGCCTCCAAAAGCTTTCAGGCGTCTGCAAGGTTAGATCATTTTCATCTTCAATGGTGCCGCCGATATAGTACGGTAGACCACAGTTGGCATATGAAATAAATCCTGAACGCTCAAAAACAACTATTTCCGCTTGCTCGTCAAGCCTGCGTATTCTCGCCGCCGCAGTAGCACCTCCTGCAACACCGCCTATAATTACAACCTTCATTTATTTCACCACCTTTCCACGGTAGCTGCTGATGCCACCGATATTTTTTGCATTTGTGTAACCAATTTGCTTCAAATAGGATACAGCTTGTCCGCTTCTACCACCGCTTAAACAATACACATAAAGCGGTGTGCTTTTGTCATTGACGGTATTCTCAACGGAAGAAATTCTATCAAGAGGTATGTTGACGCTTCCGTCAATGTGCCCGTCACGGTATTCCTCTGCCGTCCTAACGTCAAGCAATACAGCGCCGTCGTTTGTTTCGTATTCCGCAACACCGGTGTTAATGTCGGCGGTGTTGCGGAAGAAATTAAACAGTCCCATCTTTTTTCTCCTTACAGCATTGCTTCAATTTGCTCTTTCGGTCTGTAGCCCACGACCTGATTCTCGAGTTTCCCGTTTTTGATTACAGCGAGCATCGGGATGCTCATTACCTGAAACTGTGCCGCAAGCTCCGGCTGTTCGTCCACATTTATTTTACCGACCTTAACATCGATTCGCTCATTTGCGATTTCCGATACGATCGGACCTACCATACGGCAGGGACCGCACCAATCAGCATAGAAATCGAGAAGAACAGGTTTATTGGAATTCAAAACTTCGCTTGCGAAATTTTCTTTACTAATTTTAATTACAGACATCTTCGTGTCCTCCTTTGCTTTATTGTGTTTTTATTATATTCGATTTGAAATCAGGGTTCTGTGATATTATCACTTACCTCTTTTTCTGTTCCTTAATTTGCAGATTGCTTGTGTCATCATTCCCATCGGGCAGAAGGTACATCATGTTCTCGGCTTAGCGTTCAAGGTCTATAAAGCCTAAAATGTGGTCGGGTATCTGATAGTCGCAGCAGTCAAATAGGCACCCTAACCAACACACGCCGGAAGAATTAAAACTCTTTTCGGATATGCGCCGCCGTAACCCAAAAGCCGGTCTCGTCGTGTTTTGGGTAAAACTTATGCAACGCGGCTAGCCACACCTTTGCGTGAAATTACAAAAATTCAACAGTGTGATTCAAACCATATTTTATTGACTTCTGTCGTGGCTGTTGTAGCATAAGTCAGCGAAAAAATCAACAGCTCGGAAAAATACTACTTAAAACTTACATATTGAATAACGCAGTCAAGCTCGATAAAGAGTTTGGCTCTTTTTATTTTACGATAGTATTTTTCGCTCAAATCCTTTGGCTGTTGATTTTCTCCATTGCAACAAAATTCTCATTATGGTTGCGTTTCGGCTTATGCTCCTTTGCCCCTGCCAGAAGGCAAAAATAAAAAATGGAGGTAATCCAAAAATGAAAAAATCGGAAAAGAAAACGAATTCAAAGGTTACGTGACTATGTATTACGAATACGAAGGCAGAGATATCGAGGTTGAATACTCGGTTTGGTATGAACCGGTTTAAGGAGAAAGAAAATGGCTGAATATCAACATTTTGACGGCGAAACTTACATCACTTTCAATATCGTGTATGTGACCGAAAAAGAAGTTCAACTTGCTGTTACGAATCGCGGCAGAATAAGCGTTTTAACCTACGACTTATACGAAGATGAAAACGGCGAGTATAGAAGATTGTGCGAGAGAATGGAACAACAATAGAAAAACGGACGACCATTTTATCCATCCCGATGAAATACGCGAGTTTTTGAAAACAGACACGACAGTGTTTAAGTATAGATACAGCAATAAATGGATTGTAAACTATAGCAAACTTTTGCCTCATCTAAAGAAAATGAATAGTCGTGAGAGTAAATTTTGGAAAGCATATATGAAGCGTTTAGGTATAAAAAAATCAGTCACTCCACGCAAGAAGTGACTGAAAATGGCCTGCCTGAGACGATTTGAACGTCCGACAAACCCGCCTTAGGAGGATATTGCCGCTCCTAATGTAGGGTTTGCAAAATACCTAAAATGCATATTTTGCACCATTTTCGCCGTTTACTCGCCGTATTTTGCGTAATTTTCACGCCGTTTGATAACTTTTATAGCGTTCAAAAAACCAAGGAAACCAAAAAGGTCACCAAATTTGGTGACATAAAACTTTTTATGTGTTTAGAGTTCTTGAATTTTGTGTAAATATATGGTATAATTAATATAATAATATCAAAAGGAATACATTATGTTAATAAAACAAAAGCGACTAATAAACTTAAACAGGTTAAGTGCATTTAATTTAGACACAATACAGCTAGGTGTTCCTGTGACAAGCAACGAGGCTCAAAAGTTAAATTTAAGTAAAATTGGTGATTCGATAATCCCCTCAGCTGATTTTGGAAATAAGTGCAATAAAAACGCTTATGGTTATTCGTATCCAGACAAGACAAAAGCAAAGGCAAAACGTTATATTTACACAAACTGGATTCAACCTTTTGGAAACGAATATGCTTCCTATGTTCCCGTAGATGTCCACAGAAAATGCTATCCTAAAATCGAAGTTGCTCCTACGGAAATAGAATTGTTATTATCTCAAGGCGTCGATGGAAAAGAATACATTATTGCAAATTTAACCCCCACTATTAGGAAAAGCTTTTTATTAGAAGCTATAAATGTTATTTTAGAAATATTTGGGGAGTGCTATATTTTTGAAAAAGACATCCAAGTTCATAGTCAAACTCGTAGGTGTAATTGGGAAATTCTTCCCCCTGGTGAAAAACCCGGGGTTCATTTGAGAAGACAATTAGAAAGCAAAAAACTTGAGACAAACATATACGATATTGATAGACTAAACTATCTTGATGAGTTTGTGGTTGAAAAATGTATTGAGGGAACTAACGGATTCAACGGGTATTATGCTTATGTTTTTAAAGAATCTTTTTGTGTTTTAGAATCCGCAATATATGGTAATGCTACTTATATTATCCCTAAAGAAGACTGGGAAATTTTAAGCCAAAAAACAAAACAGGAGTTATTTGCTGAAGATAAAGTACTGTTCAAAATTATTCACAATTCTGAGTGGAAAAATAATTTTAAGCTCTCTATTAGCCAATTAGGGTATAAAACTTAAATAATTAATTAAAAGTTCGCTGTAATAGCGAGCTTTTTATATTAATCCATGTTTTCGCTGGGCTCTTGAAAACCTTTACGGTATACTTTGCTTAACAATAATATATGGAGGCAAAAATGGCAAGTATATACAGATTTACATTAAAGAACAGAAAGACATTTCAAGGACTCGACTGGCAAGGAAACCAAGGCGACCTACACTATAAAGGCAAAAAGGTGGCTTGGTATAACGACTGCGGAAACGGCGGTTCATGCGATATCGTATTTTACGATAACAACTACGCACCTATCCTGGAAGAAACGATTAAGCGCTACTTCAAGGAACAACCGATAATCACCGAATACGGAGAGTTAGACGGCGACGAAGACTTATTTATGGCAGAGCTCCTGCAACTGATGGATGACGAAAAAGAATATAAAAAAGCCGTCAAAAAAGGCTATTCCTGCCTTGCCATGTATACCGACGCAAACACTCACTTCTCCTACAGCATGATGTGCAACGAAAACACCGCCGAGAAGATGAAAAATCGCACGGAAATCACGGAACTAAAAATATATCGCTCAGAAAAGGACTTTATAATAGAATAGTTACGCTATCGGCAAAAATAAATAATTTTGCGTACAAAATACAATAGTGTTTTAGCGATAACAGCAAATTCTGCCCTATCTATAGGGCATTTAGTAATTTTAATAAAAATATTTTAAAAAAGCAAAAAAACATGACAGTAGTCGATTGACAAATAGAAAATATGGTGTATAATATATGTGTTAGCAAAAAAGCGAACATATAGTAAGGAGTACGTTATGGCAAAATACAAGGCTATGCCCAGAAGAGAAGACGGAACGGTAATTGCAAACGCAAAAGGCGTTACCTTTGGCAAAATGATAAAAGGTTTACGAGAAGGCTGCAACCTCTCTCTCCGTGGCGCATGTGCCAAAATCGGAATTTCCCCGGCATACCTTTCCGACCTGGAAAACGATAGGCGATATCCTCCCGTGGGAGAAGTGCTCACAAATATTCTTAAAACCTATCAGGTGAATGAGGAGACTGAATACGAGGTAATGGAGCTTATCGGTCTTGGCAGAAAGGAGCTTGCCCCCGATATGACTGAATTCTTACGCAAAAATCAGTTTGCAAGGCTTGTCGTACGCAAGTTGATGCAGGTCAATGATTTAGACGCACTCGTGATAGATCATGAAGACGAAAGCCTTGCCGTTATAACCGCCATAGAAGAATTGCTGTCAAAGGGAACGAAATTATCGTCTACCGATGAAGTAGAAGACTGATCATATATTTTAACTTAAAAAGGACCGCCGATCCTTTTTAATTTTCAACTATGTGTTCGCAAAATTGCTTACAATACTATATTCAGGAGGAAGTAAATGACGAGTAGTAGAAATTACATTAAACTGGACGAAAAAGTGAACGCAATCCCCTCTATTCCACCGAGAGCGAAAATTCTTCATGGAGAGATTTGTGCCCTATCGCAGAGTGATGGGTACTGTTTTGCATCGAATAAATATTTTGCAAAACAATTAAACCTTTCCATTCAATCGGTAAGTAGGTTGATCGGGATACTTAAGCGTTACGACCTAATCACCGTTACCCGTGCCACGGATGACAACGGTTATCGTAAGCGTATTATCAAACCGAATTCTTCCATAGTGTTATCAAAAATAAGCGTAGGTAACGCTCAAAAACGCGAAAAGCCTACGCTTAAATATGCGAACCATAATATAGTAAGTAGAATAGATAAAAATAATATTTCTTACGAAAGCAATTATGGTATTGACTGGGGAAAAGATAATTCATGAAAAAAATAGAATTACAAGCAGACGAATACTTGGGGAAAGACGGGTTGCCGTATTGCAAAAACTGCCACACGCCACGAGCGTTTTATATGCAAGAATTCGACTGTTTTGCGCCCACCTCCTGCAAGTGCCGTCAAGAGGCTTATGAGAAAGCCGAATACGAGCGAAAACTACAAGAACGGAAAGCCAAGGCGGAAGAATACCGCCGTAACAGCGCTCTCGGCAAGCATTTTAGGAACTGCACCTTTGAAACGGCTAAAATTATACCCAGTAATAAAGCCGTCTACCAAATGTGTCGGAACTATTGCGCGCACGCAGATAAGATGTATGAGGCAGGCGTCGGCGTTTACCTATACGGTGTCCCCGGCGTAGGGAAAACTCACCTCACCGCTTGTATGGGCAACGCACTTGCGGACAAACTCTACACCGTACTGTTTACCAGTTTCGTGGAGATTGAAAGCAAACTGAAAGAAGGCTTTGGGAACAACTCGGCGCAGTCCGCCGTGCTCCGTAGAGCCGAAACGGTTGACTTTCTCTTCCTGGACGATATCGGTACGGAAAACGTCAAGGCAGGTACGGGTTGGCTACAAACGATAATTTTCGACCTTATCAACACCCGTATCAACGGCAAAAAGCCGACCATCTATTCCAGCAACTACCGAATCAGCGACTTAATGGCGAATTGCAACTACGAAGAACGAACGGCGCACCGCATACGGGGTTCTTGCCTGTTTGAACAGCAGTTGGACTGTGAAAATATGCGAGACCTGATTCTGCGCCAAAACAGAAATAATCTTATGAAATTTATTAACGGAGGGAAATGATATGAAACGACACGATACTTTAGTAAAAGAGGGTCTCAAACGATACCCGTACTTAAAACGACTTAAACCCTATGCCTATTACCCTTACGACTGGCTTAAGGAAAAAGACGGCGAATTTTACAAGCAATTACACGAATGCAGGGACAAGCCTATTGACGAGGTGCTTGCGCTCGTAAAGGAGTACAGTATGGTCAATTACTGTAAACAACAATTCGATTGCTGGCCCGATATCGAGGGATTTTCTTATGCAGATAGCGTTGAGGCTGATGCCTACGGACTGTTTACCCTTTTAAGTGACGAGGCACAAAAACGAATTCGGGAGGACCTTGCACGGCTACGCGCCTACGAGGAATAGGCTGACGATACCCTACTGGTCGATAACTGTTTGATTTAATTCGCCGTACCCCCCCCCAGGGGGAGGTCAAATCTCTACGAGCTTCTACCCGTGGGCGGGGCGGCAGTCACGCGTGAATTTTCGCGTAATCAAAAATCAAAACGCAAAATCAAAAAATCGGTATTTCTATATATTCAAAACTGTAAAAACGGCGTTTTTTTTACCGCCTAAAGACTAAAAAAAGCGTAGAAAACACGATTATATATCGTTTTGATTTCTGCTTTACATTTCAAAATTAAATCAAAAATTTCAAAAAATCAAAGAATTCAAAGATACGACGCAACGAAGATACAAAGAAACAAAGATTCAAAGCAAAGGAGAAAAATAATGAGAACGAAGGAGATTTAGATGACTATACCTCGAATGAGAACGATATCCGAAACGATTGCCGAAATAAAAGCAATCGACCCTATGACGGCGGTAACCCCTAACTGTATCAGAACCCTTTGTAAAAGCGGTAAAATACGATGTGTATTCACGGGCAAGAAACTTCTCGTGGATTTAGACGATTTATTCAAATATTTTAGCGGTTCGCAAGGCTGATTCGCTGGACTTTTCTAAATTATTACGGCTTTCTTTTGTTAGGGGGATTGCTATATCCCCTTAAACAAAACACCGTAGGAGGTAAATACAATGGCAAGCATAAGCAAACGACCGGGTAAAAGCGGTATGACCTACCGAATACAGGTCAAAATCAAGGACAAAGGTAGCGGAGAAGTCAAGGTGCACTCCACAACCTGGAAACCGCCCGTAGGACTTACGCCGAAACAAATGGAACGAGAAGTCGTGCTCTTCGCCGCCGAATACGAAACGGCTGTCAAAGCGGCGGAAACAGCGTCAGGAGAGCCGACGCAATCACCCGAAACCACTTTCACGGACTACGCGCTCTGGTGGCTTAATCGGCGCAAAGACGAAGTGTCCGCAAGCTATTTCGTCAATTGTGAAAATGCAATCTGGCTCACCCAAAAACATATCGGTGGATACAAACTAAAGGAACTTACGCCGAATATCATACAGCAATACTACGACAAACTCGACCGTATGGAAAAAACGGTTACGGTAGTCACGGCAAAGCCTGCCTTACGGGAACGAATGAACCAAACGGGTATCGGCTATATGAAACTTCGATACGAAAAGAACTTCAGCAGTTGCTCCCTTGCAAATGCCTTGGCAGGCAAACAAATCAGTTACAAGTATGCAAAACGGCTAGCCGAAACGTTAGGCGTGAAAACGGAAACCCTATTCAACATTACGCATACAACGCAAAAATACGCCTATGAAACGATAAGTAAAATCAAGCGAACGATACGGGCTATCCTTGCTACGGCGAAAAAACAGCGGCTAATAGCCGATAATTACGCTAGTGCCGACTACATATCCTTTCCGAAACGACCGCCGCGGGAGATAGATTATATGGATGACGAAGACGCCAAGAAGTTTTATAAGGCAGCGGACGAATATTCGGATATTCGCTATAAAACCGCTATGCTCACACTTCTGCTAACGGGTATGCGTCGTGGCGAGCTGTGCGGACTGGAATGGTCAGATATCGATTTTGAAAATGCTACCATAACGATTGCAAGGTCGCTTACGACAGTCCAAAGGGTCGGCTTGGTGCTGAAAGAACCAAAAACGGAAAGCAGCAAACGCGTGATTGCCATATCGGATAAACTGCTATCGGTGCTGACCGAATACAAGGCTTGGTACGAGGAGTACAAGGCGATGCACGGCGATAAATGGGAAAACAGCAACCGACTGTTCATAGGCGAATACGGCGGAAATATATACCCCGGCACGATAAATATGTGGATGAAGAAGATTTGCCAGTCGGCAGGACTTGAAGAACGAACCGTTCACAGCCTTAGGCACACGAACATCACTATGCAAATCGCCGCAGGAGTACCTATCGTAACGGTCGCAGGTCGAGCTGGTCACGCGCGAACCAGCACCACTACCGACATATACAGTCACTTCCTAAAAACCGCCGACCGCTCCGCCGCCCAAAAATTGGAAGAGATATTCGAATGAAAACGATAAGGTCGAGAAAAACGAGTTCTCGGCCCTATTTTATTGAAATCGAATAAAAATTTATGAGATATCAAAAAAACTTACGAAAAAGCAAAGGTTTAGTCTTGCAAAAAATATTCGTACGTGGTATAATGAAAAAGATAAAAATTGGAGGTAAAATCGTGGCTATCAGTTATAAAAAGCTATGGAAGCTATTAATTGACAGAAACATTAAAAAAGGCGAGTTACAACAGCTCGCAAACGTTAGCTCTTCTTCTATCGCAAAGCTAGGCAAAAACGAAAACGTTAACACGGATATCCTGGTTCGAATATGCAAAGCGCTAAATTGTAGTTTAGAAGAAATAATGGAATTAACCGAAACGGACGACAAAAAGGAATAATTATGAAAAAATATAAAGTAATTGATTTATTTGCAGGTGTAGGCGGCTTAAGTTATGGGTTTGCTCACAACGACAACTTCCAAATCGTTATGGCAAACGAATACGACAAAGATATCGCAACGGCGTATAGAATGAACCATCCTACCGTTGATATGATACAAGGCGATATAAGAGATTTAACGGAAGAAGAATTGAAAAAGCACGTTGGCGACGGAATTGACCTTATAGTTGGTGGTCCGCCTTGCCAATCCTATTCGACCTTAGGTAAAAGACAAATGGACGATAGAGCTCATTTATTCGAAGAATATTGCAGAGTTCTTTCCATCGTACAACCTAAAGCATTCGTGTTCGAAAACGTATCCGGGCTTCTCAGCATGCAAGGCGGTACGCTCATCGAAGTAATTAAGGAAAAATTTAGAGAACTTGGTTACGACGTAAAAAGCAAAGTCTTAAACGCCGTAGATTTCGGTGTTCCGCAATATAGAGATAGAGTTATTCTCGTAGGCATGAAAGGTAAAAACACCTTCGAATATCCTACGCCTACCCACGGCGAAGGCTTATTGCCCTACGTAACCGTAGAAGACGCTTTCTCTGACTTACCTGCATTAAAGAGCGGTCAAGAATCTACTCAGTATGCAACCGAACCCCAAAACGAGTTCCAAAAATACCTTAGAACGAACAGCGATTGTTTAACTGAAAATATCGCACCTACCAACGGGGCTCACCTTATTCGCATAATGGAAGCGTTACCCGACGGCGGCAGTAAAGACGATTTGCCCGAAGAAATTAGACCTAAGAGCGGTTACGGCAACACTTACGCGAAAATGTGGTGGAAAAAGCCCGCGCCTACGGTTACGAGAAACTTCGCAACTCCGTCTTCGTCTAGATGCGTACACCCTAGGGATTCTAGAGCAATGACGACTAGAGAAGGTGCTAGATTGCAAAGCTTCCCCGACGATTACAAATTCTACGGTTCAAGGTCTACTAAGAACTTGGAAATCGGCAACGCAGTACCCCCGCTTCTCTCTATCGCCATAGCGAAAGAAATTGAAAAAGTGTTAGACTAAAATAATTTAGGCGAAAGCAATGCTGCCACCGTGCGGCTTCTTTCGTTTTGGTGAAATATGCGAAAGAAATTAAAAGTAGCAAGTATGTTTGCAGGAATCGGTGGTATCGACCTTGGCTTTGAGCAAGCGGGATACAAAATCGTCTGGGCAAACGAAATAGATAAATACGCTTGTAGAACCTATAGACTTAACTTCGGAGAAGATTTTCTTGTTGAAGGCGATATTCAAGAAGTCTCAACGGATACGATTCCCGATTTCGACGTGCTCGTAGCGGGTTTCCCATGTCAAGCCTTTTCTTCGGTTGGTTTACAAAAAGGATTTGAAGATCCCCGTGGAAACTTGTTTTTTGAAACTGCTCGCGTAATAGCGGCAAAAAAACCGTCCGTCGTATTTTTTGAAAACGTGGCAAATCTAGTTAAACACGACGAAGGAAGAACTTTCCTAACGATTTTTAACACGATGGCTGAGCTTGGATATAGCGTTAGATATAAAGTTATGAACGCTAGTGATTACGGCATTCCTCAGCAACGAAATAGAATATATATCGTAGCGTTTTTAGACGAGAATTTATGCGATAGATTTCAGTTTCCCGAAGAACGAGAATTAAAGCGTGACGCCTTTTCTTTCTTTGATAAAGAACGTCAACCAGATTCTTACTATATGGACAACCATAAAATGTGGGATGAAATGGTAGCGTTTATGACTGATAGACATCGTATTTATCGTTTTACCGATTGGGGACTTTCTAAAGGACGCGACGGTATATGTCCTACGTTGCTCGCAGCCATGGGTAGCCCGTACGAAAGAATTCCTTTCTTTTGGGATGATTTTTCGATTAGAAAAATTACGCAACGCGAGGCGGCTAGATTGCAAGGTTTTCCCGAGGATTTTGAATTTCCATTACAAAAAACGCCAAAGCAAGTATATAAACAAATCGGGAACTCCGTTTGCGTTCCTATTATAAAAGAAATAGCGCTAAATATTAAAAAAGTCGTGTACGAGGATGTTAATGACTAAAAATGAAATTGAAAAAATATATAAACTGGTAAAAGAGTATCACGAAAAATATTTAAAATCACACGGCGTTCACTTACCGAATTTGAAGCGCGACGGTTCTTATACTAAGGATGCCTTGGTACTCGTTTGCCTTGCAAAAGGTTATCCTGAAACTGCGATAGTAACTAAAGCAGAATTAACTAAATTCTTAAAAAGATACGGGGGTAGTATCGACGTTCAGCAAGCCCGCCATTTAGCCGCGCAAAAAGGATGGTATATTTTATCTGGCAAACGTGGTGACGCGGACAGCGGATTAAAAACTGGCGAATATAAGTTAAAAACCTTAGAAGAACCGTATCCAGGCTTTAACGCCGAAAAACGAACGACTGATTTAACCGAAGACGAATGGAAAAACATAAAAAACCGCTACGGCTATAGGTGTGCGTGCTGTGGCTCAAAAGAAGGAGAAAAACATTTACTTTGGCCAAACACGATAACGGAACTTCAAAAAGGGCATATGGACCCTTCTAAACCCCTCCAAAAAGGAAACGTTATACCTCAATGCTCAAAATGTAATCAACCAGATTTGAACAACTGGGTTTACGATAAAAAAGGACGCGTAATAAAAATAGCAAATCCTAACGTCGTAAAAAATTCGTCAGTACAAGTACAACGAGAAATTTACGAAATTCTTAAGAAAAAATTTGAAAGTACGGAAGGAGAATAATATGTACGGAAGAAATAGATCCGAAGGTTGGAAACACGCAAAATTATCTGGTCACGAAAATGAAGAGTTGGTAAAAGAATTATTAGATAACGACGAAAAATACACACGAGAATTTTTACAACGCATCAATCTTGACGATAAAAATTTAGTTGAAACCAGTATCGGTGGTTTACACGAACACAACGTGGACAGCGTTTGTGGTCGGAAAACGAAATCAAAAACGGATTTAAAATTATATTTTGACGACGAAACGTTCGCAAACGTTTCTATCAAAAAAAGTCTTGGCGGACAAGTCTACTTCGTTCGCGCTAAGAATTTTATTGATGTTTTTGAGGCGCAATTTAACAAGCGAATTCCTGAAAACGTGTGTAGGGCTATATTCTTATTTTGGGCGGCGGCTCCTGACGCCGTATCGATAATTGAACGCTATGCAGATAGAACGAAGGTTTTTGACTACGATATGCAAATTCGCCATAAAAGCCTTAACGCAGATACTTTAAGATGCTACGATGAGAGCTTATATCACGCCCTGTTACAATGGTTTAAGGACAACGTGTACGAACTTACTTATTTGTGTTTTGCAACTGGAGCCGTACGAGATAAAGACGAGTGGTCCGATTTCGTTTGGTATAAAAACATGCTTGGCGAAAATGACGTTGACGCCGTTTTTGACATTGCGGAAATCAGCAAGGCGGCAAGTCGTGCATCGTCGGATGAGGTTTACTACGGAGCTTCCAACGGTGGTACTACGATACAATTACCCTTCGGGTTCGTTCAATGGCACCAGAAACAACTTCAGTTCCACCACAATTACGTAAAAGTTCGATTCTTATTAGGAAACAAGTAACGCATATGGAATACAAAACACCTAAGGATTATAGAAAAGCATTGGGCTTCACCAATCAAGTGATTTTAAAAAAATACTTCAAAGCCACGGATATAGTCTGCATTAATTGGGATTTAATAGAAAAAGAAAATGCCCGTTTGATTGATATGTTCTCAAAAATCAATAAAACTATGCATCCTAATTTAAAACTAACAGATGAAGAGTTTAATGATTTTAAAACTCAAGCAACCGAAGCGTATAATACCTTAAAAGGCTTTCAAATAATCGAAAAACTGTTTAATAATAATGGACGTGCACGTGAAGCAGTTTATTATAACTGGATGCGCGGATATATGGTTGCGTTGTATTTTCATAAAACCATTTCTCTTGTATTTGGCGTAAACGACGATGAACTTGAGCAGTTAGGCGAAGACAATTTGCAAAAAGTAATTAGCGACGGTAATATTGATTCCTTTAAGAGAGAAGCTATTGCTGATTTACAAATTGTTAAAAAGAATATTCATATAGAAATTCAAGCAGGCTTTACGGGACAAAACGATATTAAGCGTTCTAAAGCTACAGACGCAAAAGTAAGAGCAAATCATAATTGGAAAACCTACGTTTTGCATTTTGATTTGTTTAATGGTAAATTGGCAGTGATAAACATAACTAATTTAGCCTCGCTACCTAACGACAAATGGACGGCAAATGCAAAATTTGAAGACGTTGAAACCGTAGCCATCGCCGACAACTTATTCAAATATAGTTTTGGTGACACTATTCCTGATTTAGATTCCTTAGCTGTTACTGTGGAAAAAAGCGATGAGTGATATCTTTTCAACAAACAAACGCTCGGAGGTAATGCGCGCCATAAAAAGCAAAAACACAAAAACCACCGAGCTGAAGATGATAGATATTTTCAAAGAACTCCATATTAAGGGGTGGCGGCGAACTTATCCCCTCGTAGGAAAACCAGACTTCGTTTTCCCTAAAAAGCGAGTCGTAGTATTCGTTGACGGATGCTTTTGGCACGGTCACGATTGCCGTAACGTTACCCCTAGCGCCAACGCGGACTTTTGGAACGCAAAGCGCGACTATAATCGCAAACACGACCAAATCGTAACGGAAACCCTTATAAAAAAGAATTGGACAGTTATTCGAATCTGGGAATGCGAGCTTAAAAAGAAAAACAGAGAAAAATTATTAGAAAAAATTAGTGTTATAATTAAATAAAGGAGAACCTATTGAAAAAAAGACTAAAGAAAATTTTTAATATAATATGGCATGTTTTAGTCGCAATTGCTTTCTGCGGCTTTATCGCGTTGCCATTTTTACATAATGCTATTAATAAAACTATTGGACAATGTATATGGTATCCTTCCCTTGCAATATTTTTAGTTTATTCCTTTATACCGAACAAAAAAATGAAGGAGCAGTCTAAATTTGTTCAAATTTCTTCTTCAGGTGGAATATTGCAATTGCTTTTTATTATAAGTGGCATATTCATAATCAACTACTATGATACAGCCTACAATTGGTATTGGTTTGCTTTTACGATTATTGCGTTAAGCGCCCCTATCGGATGTGCTACAGTCAAAGCGTGGGCAGAAAGTAAAAATACATATTCTACTGAGCAAGTAAAAGCCGCTAACGTATGTCTAGGCAAATATATTATGTTTTATTGGCTACTTGATTTGTTCTATATGGCATGCTTTAATCAATGGCTCGTATTACAGTTCATTTTTGGTGGATTAGCAATGCTAATTGTGCTTTATGGTTTAACAGTTTCCTTTTTGTCAGATATCAAAACTAACAAATGGCTATTACTGACGGATTTTGTTTTGGGTATAGGCTTAACCGTATATTTGATTTATATTATTCCAAATTGCAGTTTACGAGATATTATAATTCCCGTAATCTCTGCTGTTTATGGTGGATTGCTTACCCTTGTGGGAGTCGCATGGACTATTAAAGACACCAATAATAAGAAACGCCAAGACGAGTTAAACAAAGCAAAACCGATGTTTTCTTTAATGACGGATTTTTATGTAGCATTAAATAGCGTGTACCCAACAATACCATTTTACATACCAAACTATTCTTCTCTAAATGATGTACGTTACATTAGTTTATTTATAAACTCAGATACTTCAAGTTTCTACGTTAAAAGTGTTTACTCACAGTCCTTTGGCTTATTAATACCTACAACAAATAATGTAGTGCTTAAAAATCAACGTTTCAAAATTTTAATAAATTCAGATAATGCTCATGAGGATAAAGTTATTCTCTTGGCTCTTGAAGATATATTTGGAAGACTTTTTTATTATGAATTGCTATATACCGACCTTTTAAAAAATACAGAACAAGATTTTAACTTGTACAGAAACTTATTGAGTTTTAAGGAAATTTCGGAAAAAGACTATTTATCACAAACAAAAGGAGAATAACTAAGGAGGATAACATGAGTATTGACAGACATAGAGTATTTATAAGTTACTATCACCACGATGACCAAGACTATAAAGATGTTTTAATTCACATGAAAGAATTCGATTGGTCAACCATGCGAACTCAAAGCATTTTTGAGGATTGCTCCGTTCATCAAGACGAAATAGATGATACATACATGACCGATGAGCAAATCCGAAGAGAGATTAGAGATAATTACATTAAAGACGCTACCGTTTTAATATTATTATGTGGTCAAAATACCAAAAGAAGAAAATTTATCGATTGGGAAATACACGCTGCTATGTATGATAGCGACGTAAACCCCAAAATGGGAATTTTAATAATCAATTTACCGTCTATTTCTTCACAACAAAGTATGATTTCAAATAGTGAACGTGAAAAAGCGATAATGGGGCCCTATTCTACATGGACACCATTGGTTCAAACAGAAAGTTCTTTAAAACAACGATATCCTTATCTACCCGACAGAATAATTACAAATTTGCAAAGAAGCGATGTAGCAATATCGGTCGTAAATTGGGATGTTATTTCCCAAGATACAGATAAACTCAAAGAACTTATTGATAATGCTTTTAATAGACGAAAAAGCAATAACTATGATCATTCAGAACCATTGCGAAGGAAAAATTCATAATGATAGAATCAAAGCAAGTTTTAATTAATGAATACGTGAAGGCTTTAAGGAGTAATACGGCCTCTGTTTTTGTAGGCGCAGGATTTTCTTGTGATTTAGTACATTTTGACTGGAATAAATTAATTGAGCCCTTCCGTAAAAAATTAGGATTAACAAAAAGAACTATTATAGATAATCCTACGATAGCTCAATATTATCTCAATGAATCGAAAACCGAAGTGACAGCTTTTAAGCAAGAAGTGTCACAAGCCTTCCATACGGATAAATTCCAGTATAAGCACAAATTATTGGCAAAAATGCCCATACGAAACTATTGGACCACTAATTATGATCCAATAATTGAAAATGCATTAAAATTTGTAAAAAAGAAATTCGAAAAAAAGAACTCTAATAGTGAGTTTGCTAAAATTGAAACGGAACGTCAGACACTTGTTTTTAAAGTGCATGGTGACATTGATGCCCCTGAACATATCGTTTTGACGCAAGATGATTATGACGGTTATGAGTCAACTCATCCCAATTTTTATACAGCGCTTGAAAATGAATTGGCTTTAAATAATATGCTATTCATTGGTTATAGTTTTAACGATCCAGACATTAAAAATATACTTAAAAAGTTAAAAGCAAAAAATAACTCAATTGGACCTAATCATTTTTTCATTGTTAAAAGAGCAACTAAACGAGCTGCACAAAAAGAACAACTATTATTTTTGCAAGATATAGAAAAATATGGTATATTCTCGCTTATAATTGACGAATATAATGAAATAGAAGAAATATTGGAGGCAATATATAAGCAGTATATGTCATATAAAATACTAATATCGGGTAGTGCACACGACTACTCAGAATATGGTACAGAAGAAGAGGCAAAAGAATTAATATATGACCTCGGCTATAATTTAGTACAAAAAGACCAAGGATACGGTTTAAAAGTAATCAATGGAAATGGTTTCGGTGTTGGCCCTAGTCTATATGAAGGAATAGCTGAGGCAACAGCTTTAAATGATTTGGATATGGCTGATTATTTAAAGTTATACCCATTCCCTAAAAAGTACTATTCATTATATGAAAAGCCAGACTTTATGGAAAAAATATATATTCCGTATCGTGAAAAAATGATTGAACAATGTGGTGCAGTCTTTTTCTTATTCGGTAATAAAAAAGATAAAAATGGAAAAATTATAAATGCTGACGGCGTAAAAAAAGAATTTGATATCGCTGTTAACAAAAAGAAATATGTTTTCCCTGTTGGCACTACTGGTTATAAAGCAAAAGAACTAGCGGAATTAGTTTTGTCTGATTTTGAAAAGTATAACGGAAATATGCCAAACATAAAGAAAAAACTCGAAAAGCTTAATACCCCTAAATTGTCCAAAGAAGAAATAATAGATATTATATTAAGTATAATCGATATTTTGTCATTTAGACCTGAGTCAAAATAACACTAAAACGGCCGAGAAATCGGTCGTTTTTCTTTGCTGTTCTCGGCTCGTTATGCTGGACTTTAATTGCCGTTTACGGTATCGTTTGTTTAACGATACGGAGGTGTAATATGAAGATCAAAATCACCCATACGGAAGGAAACTGGCAATTCGGAACGATAGGCGGAATAAAATTCTATGTACAGGTATTTGATGAACCGAGTGGCTACGGCATCAACGACGGCAGGATAAGCAGACTATGGATAGACGGCACGGCAAACTACGACCGTCGCTGGAATAAGACACCCACAACGCCCAAAGCCAAGCAACGGGTCAAAGAACTTGTCGAACACTTCGATAAGCCACAACAAAGCAAAGACTATGAAAAGGCAATTATTGAGGCAAAAGACAAAGGTGAACTGATAGGCGTGATAATCGCGTTCTCACAGGATACGAGCCTACCGTGGGCAACCTTTAGAAAATACTACAATCAAGCGCATCTGCGTATGCTGACCAAATTCAAGGAAGAATAACGAACGCACTGCAATGCAAAAACGACCGAGAAATCGGTCGTTTTTTGGTCTTCCCGGCGAGAATCGAACTCACAATTGATCCTTAGGAGGGACCCGTTATATCCATTTAACTACGGAAAGTTATATTCAATTTTACAGGATATAGCAATACCCACTTATTACAAAAATTTCTATCGTGGCAACCAAATAGGTCACCAAATTTTATTTTAGCCGTCTACCTTATCGCCAAAACGCACGATTTTGGGCAGTTTTCACATAGTTTTGCCCCGTTTTTACGGGTTCATTTTAGGAATAGCGCACCCTTAGGAGGGGCTTGTTATATCCATTTAACTAAGGAATCATAGCAATAGTATTATACAACGAAAAGGTGATTTTGTACATAGTTTTGACATATTTTGTAAAGAAAAGCAAATTTTCGGCAGGCGCTTGTTGGAGATTGCCCAAAGTTGAATAAAACGGCAAAAAGAGCGACGAAGTATGGTGGCAAAGTGCTGATTGGTGCTGTATGCGTTTGGGGGGGCAGTGTGCTTATGCTGTATGTGTGGCGAAAGCAAATATAAAATCATAATCAAAGGCTTAGAACATAAAGCCACCACAAAGCCTTGTTGTTTGACCACGCAAGCAAAATATTGATATGCAATAGGAGTAGCGGCATGAAAAAAGTAGCAAGAAAAGAATAGCGGTGTGAAAAGTAGCGGAATGTAGAACAAAAGCAACAAGATTTTGGTGATGGAAATGGTATATGTCGGAATTGTAAAACATATCATCATAAAGCGAGCCAAAAAATATCATAATTGACAATATTGATAATTATGTTATAATAAAAATATAAACGTATGGGGGATAGGTTTATGAAAAAATATTTTTTGTGCAAAAAATGTGGCAATTTTGCAGGCATGCTGAGCAACTCAGGCATTCCTATGCAATGTTGTGGTCAACCAATGACTGAGCTTGTTACTTCTAGGGAAGAGAGTGGCGCAGAAAAGCATCTTCCATCAGTGGAGATTGATGGCGGCACTGTCAAAGTTTCGATTGGCGCCCAACTTCACCCAATGACCCCAGAGCATTTTATTCAATGGGTATACCTCGAAACAGCCAAGGGCGGACAACGCAAAAAATGCGGAGCTTATCCACAAGTGGAATTCAAGCTTGTAGATGACCGACCAGTCGCAGTGTATGCTTATTGCAACTTGCATGGTTTGTGGGTGACCAAACTCTAAAAAATCCCTTCACAATCAAGAGCCTGTGTTTTTGTGGGCTTTTTTTGAACAAAATATCCCCAAATATGCTTGTGTCGGACAGAAAAATGGACAAAAGAAACAAAAAAGTGTGACAAAGGAAAGACAATACAAAGGTAACATTGAGTGATGATTACGTTGAGCAAATAGCAAAAGCGATTGCTTTGGCGGATATGGCAGCGAAGGCTCCAAAGGGAAATAACCCAAGCACGCCCTTGACCAAAGTTAAACGCTATTACAGAGTTTTAACAAAGGTAAAGGCAGGGAAAATATCAAGTATGGGTGACAAAAATAACTTTTGGTGAGCAAAGTTGGCGGTTGTGGGTCGTGCAAGATAGTCGAAAAGTGAGCGAATAGGCATAAAAATGTCATAAATGTTGACTTTTGGGCGACAAAAACATATAATATAGCTAGAACAATATGATCAAGCAACATTTGTTGGCGGGCCGTATGGCAGTAAGGTAGCACTTATGGGACTGAGTTTCGTAGGTGCGTTTTTATACAAACCTACAAGGAGAAATATGCTAGATAAAAAACAAATAGATTATTCTATCGCAATCAAAGTATCTATCATCAGCTTGGTAGTCAATATTGTTTTGACCCTATTCAAACTTTTTGCAGGTATTTTTGCCCATTCTATGGCAATGGTGTCCGATGCAATTCATTCGGCATCAGATGTTTTCAGCACATTTATAGTTATGCTTGGTGTAAAGCTTGCCGCCAAACAAGAAGATGCAAAACACCGATATGGACACGAGAGATATGAGAGCGTGGCAGCCATTGTGTTGGCAATGGTGTTGGCATTTACTGGCATTGGCATTGGCTACAAAGGCATAGCTGTCATCATAGATGGCTCTTACAAAGACATGGCAAAGCCGGGCACGTTGGCGATTGTGGCGGCAGTGGTGTCTATCGTGGTCAAGGAAGCAATGTTTTGGTACACTCGCCACTATGCAGTCAAAATCAATTCAGATGCTTTGCGTGCAGATGCTTGGCATCACCGCACAGATGCACTCAGCTCCATAGGCAGCTTTATAGGTATTTTGGGTGCAATGATGGGCGTGTTGGTGCTGGACAATGTGGCAAGTATCGTGATTGCTTTGCTTATTTTGATAGCGGCGATTGATATATTCAAAGATGCAATCAAGAAGATGACAGACGAGTCTTGCGACCAAAAAATCGAGGACAAAATGCAAAAGACAATTTGCGAAGTGGAGGGCGTATGCGGTGTGGATATGCTCAAAACAAGAATGTTCGGCAACCGCATTTATGTCGAAATCGAGATTGCTGTCGACGGCACGATGAGTTTGGAAAAGGCACACGCTATTGCAGAAAACGTGCATGACAAGTTAGAAAAAGAGTGGGAAGAAGTCAAACATTGTACTGTGCATGTCAACCCAAGTGCCAAGCAAGAAAAGAGCGAAAAAACAGCCTAAATGTATAAATTTTGAAAAAATATACTCAAAAATTTGCCAAAGGCATAGCTTTTGTGGTATAAAATACTTGTCAAACAAATGACATTTTACATAGTGGAGGATATGACAATGAAATTGATGTATCAAGGCAAAACAAAAGATGTATATGCTTTGGAAAATGGCAATGTGCTTTTGAAATTCAAAGATGATTGCACAGGCAAAGATGGTGTGTTCGACCCAGGTGAAAATACAGTAGGACTTACTATCGAAGGTATCGGAAGAGCTAATCTTGAAGTATCCATAATGTTTTTTGAGATTTTGAAAAAAGCAGGAATCAAAACCCATTATGTAAGTGCAAATCTAGAAGATGCAACAATGGAAGTTTTGCCAGCGACAGTATTCGGCAAAGGCTTGGAAGTTATTTGCAGACTTGTAGCTACCGGTAGCTTTGTTCGCCGTTATGGTGATTATATTGCCGATGGCACTCGCATACCAAACGGATATGTAGAAACCACATTCAAGAACGATGAAAAGGGCGACCCACTTGTGACCAGCGAAGGTCTTGAAGTGCTTGGCGTAATGAACAGAGAGATGTTCGATTCTATGAAAGCTCAAACTCTTGCAATCACCAAGATTGTTGCTGATGAGCTTGCTAAGAAAGGTCTTGACCTATGGGATATCAAATTCGAGTTTGGCTACAACAACGGCGAAGTTATCCTTATCGATGAAATTGCTTCTGGCAATATGAGAGTTTACAAGGACGGCAAGATTGTAGAGCCAGTAGAGCTTACAAAACTCATCCTTGCAAAATAATTGAAAACAACAACACAACAATACAAGCACCTAGCTATAGGTGCTTTTGTTGTATGCAGAAAACCATATGTATACAGTGGATATTTATTGTTTCTCATATTGGCTGTTCAGCTTCTACCGGTGCGCAGAATGTTACACCGCACATAATGATTGGAAGCAGCATCAGACAGAGTAGTGTTGTGATGATTGCATACTTCATTTTGTTTGTTTTTGTCATCTTTTTTCTCCTTATTTTATAAAATTTAGTTTTTTTAGTTGACAAATATATCAAAGTGATATATTATGTAGGGGAAGTAACTATTACAGCTCTTTCGAGTTTGGCTTAGTTTGATAGAGATATCATTCATTGGCACCTAATAGTTACTTCTTTTTTTTATTGTTTTTATATTTTTCTTTCGCTTTTTCTATTTGATTATCAATTTGTTTTTTATCATTGCTTGTAACATATCCGACATAATTTCCGGTGTATAAATCTTTGCGAATTACCTGTGCCTCTCTTCTTAAATAAGAAGTGGTTTCTTTGTCTAATATTCTAGCTTCCAGTTGGGTATTTTTATGTTTGCTTTTTCCTGGGCGACTTTTACTTGTTAGACCAACCGATACATATTTGTCATCAATGCTATCTCCAATAATGTGATGATGTCCACCTTGTTTATCTTTGTGCCATTTCATCTTGACTTTAATGTTTGCGCCTCGCTCCGTGTCCTTGGGATAAACTTTGCTTTTAGATTTCTTGGCTTTTTGTGCTCGAGGGCTGGTGTTTTGCTTTTCCTGAGTTGTCGCTGGTTTTTTTGCTTGCTTCTTTTGTTGTTTTGTTTCTTTCTTCTTTGGCATGCATACCTCCTTATTTTTTCGTTATGAACTTCATTGTAATAAACACAATCACTGCCGATGCTGCAAGACAACCGAGAACAATCAAGGTTGTTTTTGCCCACTGTGGCATTATGAACGCACCATACACAGCTTTTAGCTCGATATCTTCGTTGATAACATAATTGCTGTCAATGCTTTCATCGTTGGCATTGTGCCAGGCTTTGAACTTTTTCTTGCCAAACGCTGGTGGGGTAATGTCTGATACCTTGCTACCTTTTGCCACCGCAATTGTTGTGGTGTTGCCGTCTGGCATTGTGACTTTGACATAACGAGCAGGAGCATAGACAGAGTACACTGTCATATTGTTGGTGACGTTCTCATAATCGCCACCTTGCCAGCCCACAAAAACATAGCCATCAGCAGTATAGTCTGTTGGACTTGGTGCTTTGACTGATGCATTGAGCGACACACTATATCTGGTGATCTCAGAGCCTTTGTGTCCGTCCATAAAGATAACGGTCAGAGTGTTGGCGGTGTATTGTGCGAGCAAGTCGACTTTTGTCACGGATTTGAGAGTTTTGATAATGTAGTTGCCAGACTCTGTCCAGCCATCGAAGCCAGACAAGGTATATCCTGATATGTTGAAGTAGTGTATCTTGTCTTGTATATCAGCCGTCGCAATACGCACGTCGAAAGCGCCTTTTTGCATATTTATAAAGTATTCGCCCTTGATTTTGAATGTTGTGTCATCAATATTGTTGATGACGTTGACGTCAATTTTTGTCCACGTGGAGCTGTCTGATGGCATTTTTTGAGCAGAGCAGACCAGCGAAGTGGACAAGACAATCAACAGCATCACAACGAGCGTAAGCATTATCAAGTTTTTAGCTACTATGTTATTTTGCATATATATCTCCTTATTTTATCGCTTTGAGCAGGACGAAGCCGTCCAATGTGCGTAGCTCGCCACTCGATGTGGGACGGTACGGCTTTTTGGGATATGACACGATCGGTCGTGTGCGCAGTTCGTCATAGGTGAGTGTTTCGCCTTTGTACGTAATGAAGTTCACATAGCCTTTATTTTTTAGGTATCCAAGAGCTTGCCAGTAATTAACCATTGTCAATATCTCCTTGTAATTTTTTTATATATGTGACTGCTGCCACGATGATAGAGTAGCCGTCGCTTTTATATCCGAGGTGTTTTGTTAGATCTTCGAGCTCGATTGCTAGATAGTGCAGTCTTTCTGCAGATATAGCGTTGGAGCTCGAAGTCTTTGGGGGAACAGTGTTGGGTTCAACGCTCGTGGTATCTTCCACGTCGTTGATGTCATCAAGCGTTGAGTCGTTCATATCTATGAAGTCTGTCATTTCCGTTTACCTGCCTTTTTTACTTTGTTGGACGCTTTTTTCGTGGCGTTGTACATTGCTCTGAGCGGCAGCAGTAGCAGCGAGATGATTATCTTGATGAATGGTCCGAAGATAGCCAACAAGATGATGCAGATAATACTTGCGCCAATAATGAACCAAGGCTCTTTGCCAAATGTCTTGATGATATTAGATAGCGACCAGTCTTTCAGATGAACAAACTTGCGGAATGTTGGTGCGTTGATATTTAGCTTGTCAAGTATTCTACACCAACCGCAAGTACATTCTGGTATGTCTTCCCAACGGTTGCCACCCTCATTGTCATCAGGTATGATAGACGTGCTAGTGCAGTTGCAAGAAGCATATACTACGGTATCTTCGTTGATTACATAATCGGCTGGAACTGGTGCGTGCGTATCGCTGGTGCATTCGCTTTTGTAAAGCGGTGTTTTATTTTCGATCCAGTGTTTCCAGCTACAACGATCAAGTGTCCAATTTTGGAAGTCGCAATAATAATATTTGCCGTTGAGATATATCGACATGCGCTTATTTGTGTAGTCGGTTTGCGGAAACTGAATTATGCTGCCAGGCTCTGCAAAATAACTAAATACTTCTTTTTGTTGGTCAATAACTTTGCCAACAATTTGTCTGTCATCTGGCTCAATCGCTAGGAATTTGACGGTATAGCCGTCTCGTTTAGACACTACAATGTTGATGATTTTGTCTTGCAGATCTTCGAGCTTTGTGTCATGTCCAACAGCTGCAAGAAAATCATAATTATAGAACGTTAGCTTAAAACGCTTGTTTTCCGGATAGTGGACTTTCCATTTATCAGTGCCAATCTTGTCATCAGGATAAAATGCATGCATATATAGTTCGGCTAGTCCCTCATATATGTAGTCATATCTTGATTTATATATTGTGTCAGCTTTGCCGTCAGCATTGATATCATACTTGATCCAGTGTTCTCTTTGAACATTGAATGCTTCATCTATAGTCATATCGAGAGTTGTGTTGTATGCATCATGTGGAAAGCCGAGGTTGCTCGAGCTGAGCAAAGAAGAGTCTACCAGCTCAGTATTTTGTTTTATTTCAGCATTTGGATTCCAAACCTTTGCCATATCAGATAGCGAATCATCGACATATACTCGTACAGGTATTGCGCCCGGTGTACTGTATGCTGCATAAAACTTTCGACCTTTGTCAGCTCTTGTGACGATTTTATTTGTATGATCTACGTCTACCTGTGTTCCGTCTTGACGATTGCATATTCCCACAAATGGCAACTCGATATCCTTTCCAACACTATTTTTTCTTGTCACTTTTGTTGGTAGTTGACATATTGAGTTGATATTGTTTAGGTCAATCGTATCAGAGCTAAAGTATGCTGTGTAGTCAGTTCCATCGGCAGTGATGATTATATAATCATTAAGCCAGACTTCCATTTTGATATTGACAGGGGTAGTCGTAGCAATGATAGGATTATATTTTTCATTGAGTGACAAGTCAGAATTGTATAGCTCAGTAGTGCTAGTGCCAATCAATGCAATCATTTTTTTGACTGTGTAGTTACCGCCGAGTGACCTATGGGAATCTAGAAAAGTCCTGAAAACCATGTAAAAATCACTGCTAGTATGTTCTCCTTGTTTCCAATAAAATTCCTCATTGTTCTTCACAAAATATATTTGATTGTTGTTTTCATATTTGCCGTCACTTGTGCCCACAATTTTTGTGTTTGTTGTGTTCTTGATTTTATCAACAATGTCAACACTCAGTGTATAGTGTGTATATGTTAAGTATGTAGCATAAACATGTTTGCCTGCATGTTCTACTTGCAAGATTTTGTTGGTGATGAGATTAGAGTAGCTACCGTTCTCAACGAAAGACCAACCAGCGAAGTATGTATCATTTATCTCTGGTGGCAACAAACCCAAAGAATTGTTCTCGTATG
>CAMFVQ010000007.1 GCA_945992255.1 uncultured Clostridia bacterium | reverse complement strand
ACAGCTTCCCTTGCAACAAGGGACGCTCTCTTCTGCGGATAAATAATATCCTTGTAAATCGGCCGCCTTTTGTAAAGGGGGCTGTTTTATGTAAGCCCTTGGGCTGGAATAAAACTGAGGGATTGTCTACCCATTTCGAAGCAACTATCCTTATAAAAAACTGCCCCTTCTATTCACAGAGTGCATCGAATATTTTTTGTCTTACGCCGGCAAGCTCTTTGTCGCCTACTTTACGGTCGTATCGCTTGATGTCGATATGGCACTCGTATGCAATTCGAGTGGTTTTTTCACTGCCCAAAACAACGATTTTGTCGGCTATCATCAAGGCTTCATCGATGTCGTGCGTGACCATAATAACAGTGATTGGCTTGTCCTGCCAAGCCTCGATAAAGTCATCGATAATCTCGTATTTTAAGCCAATATCCAATGCTTTGAACGGCTCGTCCATCAGCATAAAATCACCGCCATAACAGTACGCTCTGGCTAGGCTTACCCTGCTTTTTTCTCCTCCGCTTAGGCTGTATGGGAATCGGCGATTGTAGCCTTCGAGCTTCATTCTTTTCAAGGCAATATCTGCTATTTCTTTGCGTTTTTGCTTGTCTTTTTCATCGATGACCAATTCCAAATTTTGCTGTACGTTGATATTGTCCACCAGCCTAGATTGTTGGAAAATATAGCTGATTTTGCTAGGCAAATCGGTGATATTGCCCTCATATTTGACTTGACCTGCTATTGATCTGAGAAGTGTCGTTTTGCCACAACCTGACCTGCCCAACACACATACAATTTCACCATCACCAAGAGCTAAGTTGAAGTCTTTGAAAATGATATTTTCGCCATAGTTTATGCACAAATTTTCTAGTTTCATTCTCTGCTCCTTTGGTAAATTTTCTTGATAATTAGGACTATGCTCTCCAATATTCCGCCAAGCACAATGGCTACGATTGTCCAAGCAATAAGTGTTGGAGTTTCGAGATATAGATTGGCAAGTTGCATATTCAGTCCTATACTTTGTTTGGTTTGGGCAAGCACTTCGGCTGCGATGACAAGCTTCAAAGTAAGTCCGATTGTGTTTTGAACCACATTCATGAGTGGCACGGCGGTCATAGGAATGTACAAAGAAAAAATTCGCTTGGATAGTGGCACTTTGTAAATCTTTGCCATTTCGACAAGCTCGCTATCTACGCTCTCGACTGCTGACAAATATCCGCCATAAACAAGCGGAAAAATGATGACAAAAGCTACCAAAATTGGGGTTTGGGAACTGGTCAACCATATAATCGCAAGCAAGATAATTGACATGGTAGGAATGACTCTGAGTAGCACGATGATTGGGGATAAAAATCGCTTGATATAAGGCGACAAACTTGCCACAATCGCAAGTATCATTCCACACAAAAATGCTATACAAAAAGCAAGCAAACTTCTGCCTAAAGTCCACCCAACCGCTATGTAAAAGTCAGCTGATGACAAGAGCTTACCCAACCCTTTGAGGGTGGAAGATATGCTTGGTACAAGAATTTCTAGCCCCACAGCCTTAGCTGTGATAGCCCAAAGAATCACTATGGTACATAGCGACAAAATCGGCATAAAAATGTTGAAAATTCTTTGTTTGTTCATATCTTCCTTTTCGCTTGAGTGCCAAAGCTCACCCCTTTACATTATAGATGACTTTAGCAGGCTCGCTGTCTATCTAAAAATAAAAGTCAGCAGGTGGTAGTTTTCCGCCCAATGCTTGTGGGTTGATTTGCATAATTGCATCGAATGTTTTGTCGATATATGCTTTGTGCGTGCTGGCTCTCAAAGTCTTGATATTGCACCTTTCTACCACTCCGCTTGGCAAAGTCGCAGGCAAGCTCGATGATGGGTACACTTCCTTGATTTTTTCAATGACAGATTGGGAGTTTTGCACCACATAGCTGTCGTTTTTCTCAAAAATTTCCACCATTTTTTTGTTGAGTTCATCATCACTGCAACGCTCACCCACTGCAACAAGCACGGCTTGTGCAAAGCCTTTTTGGCTCTCTCCACTCACAGCTTGCCACTCGGCTTGGATATCGAATTGCTCGCTAGCGCCCTTGGATTTGGCTGCCGAAACTGCCGGTTCGCCCAAAACAGCATAGGACAAAATGCCCTTGCCTTTGTCTGCCATAATGCTTTGGATACCTTGGCTTCCTGCCGAAACATACTTGATAGCAATCTTACCCTCGACTGGAGTGTCACTGGTCACATATTCGATACCTTTGGACTTCAAAATGCTTTGGAAAATCATATCAGGCACACTTCCTTGACCGATAGAATACACAACTTTGCCTACCATATCTTCAAAATTCGTCTTGTCTGTCATATTGCCTACGACATAAATATTGCCGTTGGTTACGACCGACAACAGCTTGATTTGTTTGCCCTTGTTAAACAAATTGACCGCCAAATTGGCTGGCACAATTGCATAATCCGACTTCAAAACAGCCGCCGAAAGCTCGGTTGAGCTTACCACTTGGGCATTCACCTTGACATTGTAGGGTGTTTCGCCATCCAAAATTTTGCCAAGTGCCAATGCTGGCGCTCCATCTGGAGCGGTGATTGTGAGTGTGGTGGTAGGCAAATCTTTTCCTTTGTCGCAACCCACGAAAACAACCAATACACTTACAATCATTATGACTGCAAGCAAAATGCTAAATATTTTTTTCATAAGCCCTCTACTCTATTTCTAAACTTGTCAATGCGGACTTAACCGCAAGACCCTCGATTCGACCTAGCTTGCCTGACAATGCAGATATACGCTCGTTGCTACCTTTGACAATCACACTTATTGCATTGATATTGCACTCTCTGACAGGAACGCCCATTCTACCTACAATTATGTCCGAATAACTGCTAAGTAAATCTTGCAATTTGCCTACTTGTTCGCATGGCGCTTGTACAACAATGCCGATGACTCCTACTCTTTCCATGCTTCCTCCAAAAAAATCTCTACCCAAAACGAGTAGAGAAACAATAGCTCTTATAGTTTTCTTACTCGCCGACGTGTCATTGATTTAGATAATTGTTAGATCCCACACAAGAATAAATCCTTATGTTTGATACTTTCAATATAATATATGCAAATATTTTTGTCAATATTTTTTTGATAAAATTGATAGACAGATAGTGCTGAAAGTCATGCAATTATATTGATTTTTATCCGCAATTAGAGCGTCCCTTGTTGCAAGGGAAGCTGTCCAACACAAAGCAATGCGGCTGTTGGGCTGAAGGGATAAGAATTGTTGCAAAAAGCTGGTTGTAGACAATCCCTCAGTCACACTCCACATTCGTTTCGTGCGACAGCTCCCTTTGCACAAGGCAGCCTTTTTTTAATGATATTGCTTCGCAAATGATGACAGCAGAAACCTTATTGAAAAAGCTCCCGCTGGTTGCGAGAGCTTTGTAAATTGTTAGCCTAGTTGGAATACTGATTTGGCGGATAGGATATATTTGTCATAGAAGTATGGTCGTGGGCTTTCATCGACTTCGTGTCCTACACTTGGGGATATGCCCTTGCCGTGAATATTGTAGACAAACTGAGTTGCACCGCTTTCATCATCGGTTGGCAAATAGTAGTAGCCGTTGGTGATATAGATATGATATTTGCCTCCGCTGATTGGCAAAACAACCTGCGCCACCCCCTTGCCGTAAGTGGTAGAGCCGATGACTTTCGAGCCATTGTAGTACATAAGGTTGTGAGTCAATACCTCAGAGCTTGATGCTGTGCCACCATTGACAAGTACTGCCACTTCAAAGCCGTCAATCGTATTGCCTAGATAGCTGGCAGTCAAAGTTTGTCCCTCGTATTCGTATGCTGAGAGTGTAGCATGGTATTCATCTACGAATTTTCCATTGCCTTTGTTGGAGTGGAGCATCAAGAGATTTGCTTCATCTGTTCCTTTATAATCTAGCAAAAACTTGGCAATGAAGCCCAAAATTTTGGAGTCACCACCGCCATTGTTACGCAAGTCTAGTATGAGCTTGTTAGGCCTAGCTGGGTCATTCTTGAATTCTTCTACCGCATTGTAAAAGTCCAAACAAGCCGAATCAGAAAACTCGGTAAGCTTGATCATACCTGCTCCCATATAGGCATTGTTGTCACGAGATTTGATTTGGTCAGCGGTATAATAGTAGGCATATTTTTGTTTTACATAGCTGCGAGTGATGCTGTAATCATAATAGTACTTGGTATCTTCGACTGTAGAATGGTACACCATGTTGGTGTCTATTCTGTCAAAATCTCTCATGCGGATAGTTCTGATGACTATAGTTTGGTCTTCGGCTTTGTTAAGCAAAGATTGCATAAGTGTGTTGGGAGCATTCTCAATCTTGGTGAATGTTGCACCGCCGTCTATGCTGATTGCATAAATCTTGTCGCCCATAGATAGAGGCACTTTTTCTTCATCGAGTTCTTTATTGAGCGGTATGCCCTCATATCCTTGGATACTTGCTTTATTTCTTTCGATTTTGCGATATGCCATTGCGCCATCGGCTGGAGAGCCTTTGATAATATAGCTGATAAAATGCTCGTTGTAAATGTTGTTGGACAATGTCACGCCCATTTGGGTTGGACTTTCGCTTGGCTTGATGTCTATCATACCCGTAAAATTGTCCACACTACCTGTCATTGCAATGGCAGCAAGCTCTTGGAATTGCTTCCAATTTATGTCTTGATAATAGTATTTTTTAACAAGCTGATAAGCTTCTACAAGCATTGGCATATCATTGCCTATGCCAGTATTGGCGCCAATATAAATACCGCCGACAAGTGTCGCAACAAAGATAAGCACTGCTATCAAAGATATGATAACAATGGCCTTTGCGTTCCTCTTGCGTGGCGTAGGTTGGGTATTGAGTTCCATAAGCGGACGCTCGTTGTTTGGTTGAATATCATCAAAAAAATTATCCATTTTTCACCTTTGCTATATTGTATTCGCTTGCCAAATCAAAGTAGTAAGTCGTATCTATTTGATTGTTTAGCCTCATAGCCAAAATATTTTTGTCACGATATATATCACTGATAGGCGGAATGCAAGGATAGCACTTGCCGTCCACTTCGATTGCCCAATGCTCGCCATCATATCTAAGTATACCGCTCTCATCTTCGCACTCTTCACCATGCACAGCAATGTAGCTGGCTAGGTGCTTAACACTGCTTGTGCTGGCTGATATTTTGTCCACAATCTTACAATGCGACAAAACATAAATATCATCACTCACAAGTTTTCCCTCTTGGCAATCACTGGTCAACCAAATATAATTTTCGCCCTCAAGCTTTGACAAAATCTTGGCTACAAGCTCATGTTTTTCGGTTGGGTCAAACTCTTTGAGCGGGTCATCAAGCACATAGAGCTGTCTGTCCACTACAAGTAGTCTTGCCAAAATTGTAAGTTGCAATATCTTTTGGGTAGCTTTTTTGGCAATGGTGTCCAAACACGACTCGATACCCAAAGTCTTGGCAATATCAACAGTTCGGCTGTCTATCTCTTGTTTGTCAAGCCCTCTCAGCACCAACGGATAGGCGATATTCTCTTTCAAAGTCTTGTTCTTTTGCAGAGAATCAATAGGGAATGTCATACCAAAATTCCTATCTTGCAACGAAATCTTGGTCATGTCCTTTCCCTTCCAAGTCATTGTGCCTGAGCTTAGCTTTTCTAGACCGCAAATAGTGCGAGCAAGGTTGGTTTTGCCTGCCCCTCTAGCCCCTACAAAAACACACGGCTTGGACTCTTCCATATCAAAAGATATATCATCTAGCCCCATATATCCGCCGAGATAGCTCATATTCACGTTGTTAAGACTCATCAACATACTTATATTATAAACTGAGTTGGGCAAGTTGGCAAGACAATTTTTTGCAAAAAAGTAGCACCCCCTAAGGAATGCTACTCGTTCGCTATATCAACTTACAAGAAATTTGTGCGAAGATCGATTAGATGATGAATTTTGCTTGCTTTTGTGGAGCAGAAGCAAGTTCGGCTCTCTTTTCATCATAACCTGGTCTGCCGAGAAGTGCGTAAGTTGCGTTCTTGCCCTCTTCTACACCCGGTTGGTTGAATGTGTCAATGCCCATGAGTGCACCTGCATAAGCAGTCTTGAGCATAAAGAACATCAAAAGTTGTCCAAGGGTGAATTCGTTGAGTTCTGGAAGCATAATTGTGTGGTTGAGTTTGCCTGCCTTGGTAATTGCATATTCGGTAGCCCTGCGCTCTGCTTGGATAAGCTCGTTCATTGTGTGTCCGCATAGGAAGTTCACGTTAGGGAATTCTTCGCAACCATTTGGAATAACAACTTCTTGGCGGTATCTCTCAACACCAATGAATGTGATAACCTTGTCGAATGGACCCTCTGCATAGAGTTGGACTTGGCTGTGTTGGTCAGTTACACCCAAAGCTTTGACTGGAGTTTGTCCTTTGTTGCAAGAAGTGCCATCAAGGTTCTTGTTCTTGCCAAGGCTCTCGCCCCAAAGTTGGGCATACCAATCTGCTACGAATTTTAGTCCGTCAGCATAAGGCATCATAACAGAAATGTTCTTGCCTCTCTCCATAGCAACATATTGCAAAAATCCTGCCATAAGAGCTGGGTTCTTCTTTACATTTGGAGTAGAACATTGTTGGTCCATAAACTTTGCACCATTGAGAAGTGCTTTGATGTCAATGCCGTTGACAGCAGCTGGGAAAAGTCCTACTGGGCAAAGCTCAGAAAATCTTCCGCCTACTCCGTCTGGAATGTAGAATGTCTTGTAGCTTTCCTTTTGGGCAATCTTGATAAGGTTGCCGGTAGATTGGGAAGTTGTGGCAATGATATGCTCTTTTGCCTTGTCGCCAAGTTTTGCTTTGAGGATATCACTGATAATCAAATATTGGGTCATTGTCTCAGATGTTGAGCCACTCTTGGTGATGACATTGAACATTGTTTTCTCGACATCGATTACATCAAGAAGTGCCATCATTCTCTCTGGGTCAACGTTGTCTTCAACATAGAATTTTGGTCCTTTTCTCTTGCGTTTTGGCAAGTCGTTGTAGTGCAAATGGCATACTGCTTGGAATGCAGCTATTGGACCTAGCGCACTGCCACCGATACCCAAAACTACAAAGTACTCGAAGTTCTTGCGAACGTATTTTGCAGTAGCAAGAATATCTTCTACGACAGCATCTTGGTTGTAAGCAAGCTCAGTCCAACCCATCATATTCTTTCCACGACCAGCTTTTACAGCTTCGTAAGCGTTGGTGATTTCGCCAATACGAGAAGAAAAATCTTTCTCTGTGAAGCCATCAACAACACCGCTTGTTGACATCATGTTGTTATAATCCAACTTGATTTTCATTTCTTTTTTGTTATAACGCATATTACCCTCCAAGGTATTATAAATTTTATCGATATGTATCGAGTTTTAGCCTCTTTTTGCCACATCTAGGCAATGGTTGAGATAGTCAAAACTCTCTTTTAATTCTTCTACTTTGCCATAATTTTTGGAGTAGACTTCCATAAAACAAGGTCCGTCATAGCCCTTGTCCATCAATGCACGGAAAAGCTCCACAAAGTCAAAGTGTCCTCTGCCCGGCATAGCTAGTGAGCCGTCCTCGTTGTAGTCGCACAAATGTACTGTCACCAATCTGTCTGACAAAACATCTAAAAACTCTCTCCAATCAATGTGAGATTGCATAGCTTGTTTGATATCCAACACTCCGCCAATATTGGAGCAAAGCCCTTTCATATTGCGAAAATATTCTGGGGTGGAAAAGTATGCCCAATGCACGTTCTCATAACAAAGTTTGATGTCGTATTCGCCTGCGATTTCGGCAATGTGGTTGACAATCTTAGACAACCTGTCATAGTCGAATTTGTACTCTATTCTTTTGAGAAGTGTTGCACCGTGGAATGTGTAGTTGTGAGCGCCAATGGCTTTGCCTACACCCAACGCATGTCGAAAAATATCCTCTGCATCGTGTCTTGCACGCAAGCCAACATTGAACAAATCAGGCTCGAATTGGTTGGTCAAAGTGTGCATAGAATGAACGTCAAGTCTTCCCTTTTGTCTTGCCTTGGCAAGTCTATTACTTAGCACCTTGGCAAAGTCATCGGTATACTCACAATGTGAAGCCAAAAAAACTTCGCAAATGTCGCAACCAACGCCGACCATTTGGTCAAAAGTCTCTTCGGTAAACAAATGTGGAAAATATGAAGCTGTTGATATTCCTATACGCATAGTGTTATTATATCATCTTTGGCGATGAGTGCAAAGTACTTTTTAAAATTATTTTGGATATTTTTGGAAATTTTTGGGTTGAAAATTAGTTTTTTGTCGAAAAATGTACTTTTCAGATGAATTTTGGAACTTTTTGTAAATATTATCATATCCAAAAGTTGCATTATTTTGGCAAAAAATGCCCATATTTTGCATGCTAGAAAACTGCTTTCAGATTGCTATCTTTTTATGCACGCTTATATAAATGCACGCATTCATTATCCGTATATATCAACTTTTACATTGACTTTTGGTTGGAGTTTTGGTAAAATTTTGTTGGAGATTGTGATGAAAAAACTATCAACTTGGATAATGAACCACACAAAGCTAATCATTGTTATTTTCGTGCTGCTTACAGCACTTTCTTTTGTTGGAATGATGTTCGTACAAAAAGAAGGCGACGTCATCAACTACCTAGACAAAGACACCGAAACAATCATTGCTAAAAATATGCTCGAAAAAGAATTCGGCATAATTGCGGATTTGTCGGTGTCTATTTCTTTCCTGCAAAAGAAAGATGTGGCAAATATCGTCAATGAGATAATGAACAGCGACACAATCGTTGACAAAAAAACTGGTGAAAAAACTAGGGATATCATCAGCAAAATGGTGTGGATTGATACCTTCAATGATATAAGTCAACTAAAATATTTCGTGATAAGCTCTGACCTAAATCAAGCCAAAGAACTGGTGAACAAAAAATTCGTTAAAGTGACCGATGCCAAAGGTAATCTCGTCGGCGATGACTATACAGGCGAAAAATATAATACTTATATCCTTGCTTTCTATATGAAAACTGCCGGCTCGGAAAACAAAACTATCAACACGGTAAAAGATATAGAAACAATAGTGAGTAGCAATGTCCAAAAAGCTTTGGAAAAAGACAGCACAACCAAGCCTGAGAGCGTAACAAAAGTATCTCAATGTTATGCTATGGGTGGCACTGCCAACAATGCAAAAAAACTCATCGAATCTTCGCTCGGCGATATGCCAAAATTCTTTGCAATCGTGGTGGTAATGGTGGTGCTTATTTTGCTGGTGTCCACCAAAAGCTATATCGAACCGCTCATTTTCTTGGCTACTCTCGGCATTTCGCTACTGCTCAATATGGGTAGCAATGTTATTGCAGGTATTCCAATGGGTCGTATTTCAACTATCACATCTTCGTGTGCAACAATTCTCCAACTGGCGATTTCGATAGACTTCTCTATCTTCTTGATGCACTCTTACTATGAGGAACTCGAAAAATGCCTTGACCCAAAACAAGCACTTATCACTGCTCTTCCAAAGACCGTGTCGGCGATTTCGGCTTCGGCACTCACCACGGTAGGCGGTTTTGTTGCACTCTTCTTTATGAAGTACAAAATGGGCTATGACCTTGGGTTCGTGTTGGCAAAAGGCGTGATTTTGTCACTGCTCTCTGTCATTTTCTTGCAACCAATTCTTATCTATATGCTCAATGGTACAGTCAAAAAAACAAGCCACAACTGGTGCGTAGAAGTCAGACTAAAACCTGTCAGCAAAATGGTATCCAAAAAATGGGTAACTGCCCTCATCGTGGTGCTTTGCTTGGGTATGGCTATCCCTTGTGCATACTTCCAAACACAAGCTCCGCTCAACTATATCACCATGACCAAGGAAAATCCAAATCCGAATATGGCGGAAGTGGTCAGTCAAAAATATGCAAATATGCTGATTGTTATGTTGCCAATCGACAATTTTGAAAAAGATAAAATAGATAAACATTATCAATTCGTTTCTGAGATAAACAAAATCGGATACAAATTGGACGAAAATGGCGAATTTTTGCTAGATGAAAAGGGGCAAAAAATCAAGGACAGCACTCATCACGAACTCATTGAAGTTTTCTCTCTGTGTACCCTTGTCAACAGAAGAATGTTCGATACACTCGAGATGACAACAGGCATAACTGCCGATGGCTCACTCAGTATTCTCAAAGAAAAAGTTTATTCGAGCTTGCACGCTAGCTTTGTGTCCAACTTGTTCGTGACTGATGAGAACGGCAAATTCGTACTCGACAGCACAGGTCGCAAAATTATCAACAACGACCCAAACAAGCCAAAATATATGCTCTATACTATCAATATGGCTGGTGTGAGTGAGGACAAAGAGTCATACGCCACCCTTGGTGCTATCAAGCAAATTGCCAGTGACATCTTCGGCAAAGATGCTATCAAAGTGACAGGTCTTGCACAAGGAGCATATGAGTTGAGTCTTGTCACACCGCAAGACTTCACACTGGTATCTGTGCTGTCTGTGGTGATAATTCTCATCATTTTGCTCATCACCTTCCGCAAAGTCGTGTTGTCAATCTTGTTGCTTTTGGTCATCGAATCAGGTATTTTCATCAACCTGTCATGGGTCGCATTTATGAAAACACCAATAAACTTCATGGCATACCTCATCGTGACTGCGATTGAGCTTGGTGCAACTGTGGACTATGCTATATTTTTGACTACCAAATATCTAGAAGAAAAATCCAACGGAAACGAGTCTGTGACTGCGGTCAAAAATGCAATATACCGTGCCGCTCCTAGCATACTCACTTCGAGTGCAATACTCATCTCGGCGTGTCTGTCTGTACGACTGGTAACTTCCAATATGATTGTGGGACAAATCACCGAACTTATTGCTCGTGGTGCTTTGATGAGTGTCATACTTGTATTTACATTCTTGCCATCACTGCTCATCATACGAGCTAGAGCTATGCGTGCGATTGGCATCAAGCGAGGCAAAGGTGACTGTGAAGAAGGACTAAGCACTGTGGCACTTTGCGACATTCCAAAACCTGCCAAGTGTGGCAAAAAGTCAAACCGTGTCCGCAAAAATACAAAAAATCAAAAGCAAGACAACGCTCAAAGTGCTGACGAAAACAATACTGAAAGTGAGCAAAATTCAACCGAAAATACTGCACAAAACACCTGCTAAAATGCCGAACAACCTCAAATAATTTTCAGCGAGGTGCAAGAGATAGAAATCAAACCTTGTATAAAGGATGAAGAATAATATGTATGATGTCAAAATCACCGTGATGAAAATCACCCAATATTATGACCTTATGTCGCTTTATGAAAACCCCCTACCCAATGCTTGCGATATGCAAGTTGGTATGGAGTTTTTGTCAGTGGGTGGTCAAAAGCCAAACGGAATGTGCATGTCCGCTTGGGAGAGTATGCAACAATTTGTCACCACTCTTGCCAATGGCGGTGGCAACTTCTATGATGGTTGGATGAAAAATCCCTACTCTGCAATGATATCTTGCAATGATGGATTCAGGCCAGTAACTTTCTTGATAGAAAGATTGAAAAAGTGACCATATGGTCACTTTTTGTAAAGTTTGATGTTGTTGTTTGATTTAGTTATTCTTACCAAACACGAATACACCGCAAGACTCTCTATACATTCACTTTATGTATGTTGACAATCTTTGTCTAATGTCAGCTATTGCTCTGCTCCATACCATTTTGATTGGTGATGTTTGAAGTATTTTCATCTTGGCTTGTTTGTTCATCTTTATGTAAATTTTGGTATAGCGACACTAAATAATCATAATACATCAAATTGCTTTTGTACCATTCTCCATCAATTTCAAACCACATTACTTCTTCATATAGTTTTCCATCATTCAATCCAGTTAAAGATAGTTTAGAGCCATCGTCATAAATAATATTGATGATAAAAGCTTTGTTCGCAACAAGTCTATATTGTTTTTTTAGTTGCATATTTTTCATCATATTTTGTACAATATCCATTGCTTTGGAGAAATCTTGATCGGTATGTTCAACATAATGAGTAATGTGATTTATTGGCACAACTATATTTATAACTTCGATTCTTACAATTTTCTTGCTAGAATCTAGCGATATTCCATATTTTTCCGCAGGAACATATGTACAACCAGCCAGTAAAAATGTTGTCGATATAACCATAATACAAACTAGACATATAAATAATTTTCTTTTCATTTATTTCTCCTTTATTGTACAATATGAGCCTAATTTCAAATCAAAAGCATCAAAATTGATATATTGTAGAGTAGTTTTCCAACCAGATGCTATTTTTAAATATTTACCCTCAGTAGTTTCAAGATAGCCATATGCCGCCATAGCATGTGCAACGACTTTATTATCTTTACCAGTTATACAATGGATAATAGGCTTATCTTTATTTAAATCACTTTTATAATACCCCCAAAATGCTCCCCAATAAACAAATGTAGATGCTTTAAAACTTTTTGTGTTTTTTACAAAACTCTTCACTCCATTCTCCATTTGCCAAATTGTTGTGCCATCTTCTTTTCCCATATACCCTACGACTTCACGATATACAGTATTTATACTTTTGCCTTCAAAAATATTTCTGCCACTATGTTGCCAATAATTAAGTATATTCAGTGCAGCAGTAGGACCACAATTACCATTTGAATTTGGATTCATTGATTCTTGTGTAATACATCGTATACCTGACAAATTTGCTATATCATATTGACTTTTTATTTGTCCTTTATAATTGTCGAGTATTGTACTATCATCAATTGGAGGCATTCTAAATTGTGTAGTTTGCGGTGAAAAATTCTTTTCTACATTAGAATCAATCATCACCTCCATCCCTTCTATCAATACAATATTACTACTATTTGTTTTGATTGCATATGTGAAAGGTGCTACAATATATAGTTTTTCTTGTTTAAAATTAAAACTTAATGATTTTTTTTGCGTTTGATTTTCAGTAAACACACTAAACTCATTTACTATTAGTTTTAGATCGTTTGTGTCAACAATAACAATATAGTCATAATAATTTTCATAACAAAACTCAATCTTATAACCATAAAAAGTGTCATCCAAATTGTATATTTTTTGAATTTGGTTTATTCTTGCACTTTCACCATATATATTTTTAGTAATTTTATTTGTTATACCAACCGCTACTTCTTCACTAACATATTTATAATCTGCCTGCGTTTCTTCAGCATAACATTTTACATTAAATAAAAAAATACTAAAACTTAATAACAAAACAACTATTGTTATTGCCACGATTAGTTTTTTACTTCTTAATTTATATATAAGTTTTACCTCCCAAAATTTATATTATAATTATACACTATAATTTTTTTTTGTCAATATACAACTTTTGCGAGAAAAATGGCAAAAATAAGTTTTTGTCCAGTATTTGGCAAAGATAAAACACCAAAATGCGATTGTAAATTTTGCTGAAAAGCTTTGGACAACAAAAAAGTTCCCCTTGTGGTAAGGGAAACTTTTGCTCTAATTGCCCACAAAATTGTTGGTATGCCAACAATTAGCTTGCAATGCTTATTTGTTGAGTTCTGCCACGGTGTCAATCTCTACCAAAACATTCTTTGGCAAAGTCTTGACAGCTACGCAAGATCTTGCAGGACATGAAGTAAAATATTGGGAATAAACAATGTTGAATGTAGCAAAATCTACCATATCTGCAAGAAAACAAACTGTCTTGACTACATTGTTGATGTCACTGCCACTTGCTGAGAGCAAAGCTTTGATGTTGCGACAAACTTGGTGAGTTTGCTCTTCGATATTGCTACCAACAATGTTGCCGGTAGCTGGGTCGATAGCGATTTGACCAGAAGTGAACACAAGGTCACCTGTCACCATAGCTTGAGAATATGGTCCGATTGCTTGTGGAGCATCGGGGGTTGATATAACTTTCATAAATTCCTCCTTATACCAACTTGAAACCTTCGGTGGTAAGTTGGTTTCTTATTTGTTGAATGTGGTCAAAGTTCTTGGTTTCGATTTCGATACGCAAGAAACAACCATTGACATCACTGCCCTCGTTAGAACGCTCGTGGTGTACTGCAATAACGTTGGCACCTAGGTTGCTGACAATGTTAGCAACATGTGCAAGCTGACCCGGTTTGTCTGGTAGCTCAACTGTCATAGCGTGATTTCTGCCTGTCATCAACAAGCCACGCTTGATAACTCTGCTGAGAATAGTAACGTCGATATTACCGCCAGATACGATACAGCAAACTTTCTTGCCCTCGACTGGGATTTTGTCGAACATAACAGCTGCAACTGCGACAGCACCTGCACCTTCGGCAATCATCTTGTGTTGTTCGATAAGTGCCAAAATTGCGGTAGATATTTCATCATCATTGACTGTCACAATGTCATCAACATACTTTTTGCAAATCTCATAAGTGAGGTCGCCCGGTTGTTTGACTGCAATACCATCAGCAATGGTAGCAACCGAATCAAGCTTGACAATCTCTTCATCATCGACAGACTTTTTCATACTTGGTGCGCCAGTTGCTTGCACGCCGTACACTTTGATTTGTGGTTTCAAAGACTTGATAGCAAAGGCAATGCCTGAGATAAGTCCGCCACCGCCGATTGGTACAACGACAGCATCAAGGTCTTTGATTTGGTCCAAAATTTCTAGTCCGATTGTGCCTTGACCTGCGATAACATCAGGGTCGTTGAATGGGTGAATAAATGTGTATCCACATTCTTCTTTTAGCTCCAATGCTTTGTTGTAAGCATCATCGTAAACACCCTTTACCAAACAAACTTGAGCGCCATAGCTCTTTGTAGCCTCTACCTTGGAGATTGGTGCGCCATCAGGCAAACAAATGAGCGAACTGATACCGCTCTTAGTAGCAGCTAGGGCTACACCTTGGGCATGGTTGCCTGCCGAACAAGCAATAACACCACGCTTTTTTTCTTCCTCGGTGAGTTGGGAGATTTTGTAATAAGCTCCCCTAACCTTAAATGAACCTGTCACTTGAAGGTTTTCGGTTTTTAGATACAAATCGCATCCACATCTAAGCTTTGGAGCTTGGATAACGTCTGTGGTGCGGATAGCTTCTTTGAGTACGTAAGAAGCATGATAAACTTTGTCTAGTGTAAGCATATTCTTCCTTATTTTAGCACAGCACCCTTGTCGGCACTTGTGACCATTCTTGCATATCTAGAGAGCCAACCTGTTTTGATTTTTGGCTCTGGCATAACTTGAACTGCTCTTCTGCGAGCAAATTCTTCTTCTGTTACTTGGGCATTGACTGCGTTGTTTGGAATGTCAATGGTGATGATATCGCCCTCTTGAACAAGCCCAATTTCGCCACCCATTGCAGCTTCAGGAGCTACGTGACCGATAGATGCACCACGGCTTGCACCGCTAAATCTGCCATCGGTGATGAGTGCAACGCTCTTGTCGAGCTTCATACCTGCTAGTGCGGAAGTAGGATTGAGCATTTCTCTCATACCCGGACCGCCCTTTGGTCCTTCATAACGGATAACTACCACATCGCCATCAACGATTTTGCCTGCATAAATTGCACTGATTGCATCATCTTCGCTGTCAAAAACTCTTGCTGGACCTGTATGAGTGAGCATCTCAGGCGCTACTGCACTTCTCTTGACTACACAACCATTCTTGGCAATGTTACCCCAAAGAATAGCTATACCGCCGTTGGCAGAATATGGCTCATCGATTGAGCGGATTGTGTCGAATTTGGTAAGGCTGATGCCTTGGATATTGTCGCCCACACTCTTACCTGTTGCGGTGATTGCTGACGTGTCAATATAGTTGCCACGAGCAAGCTCGCTGAGTACAGCTTGGACACCGCCTGCGTGATAGAGGTCTTGCATGTGAGTAGGACCTGCTGGAGCTAGGTGACACAAGTTTGGAGTCTTGGCACTTATCTCATTGATAATGCTAAGATCGAGTGGGAAACCTGCCTCATTGGCGATAGCAAGCAAGTGCAAAACGCTGTTGCTGCTGCAACCTAGCGCCATATCACAAGCAAGTGCGTTGCGGATAGATTTCTCATTGATAATGTCACGAGCCTTGATATCGTTGTTGACAAGGTTCATAATCGCCATACCTGCGTGTTTGGCAAGTGCAATACGAGCGCTTGCTACGGCAGGAATAGTGCCATTGCCCGGGAGTGCAATACCTATTGCTTCGCATAGGCAATTCATAGAATTGGCTGTGTACATACCACTGCATGAGCCACATGTTGGGCAAACATTTTGTTCGTATTCCAACAATTCTTTGTCATCAATCATGCCTGCTTTGCGTGCGCCGACAGCCTCGAACATCTTAGAGAGTGATACTTCACAACCACCTACAAGACCTGCCATCATAGGACCGCCGCTTACCACGACTGCAGGAATGTTCATTCTCACTGCTGCCATGACCATACCTGGAACGATTTTGTCACAATTTGGCACAAGCACAAGTCCGTCAAAACAATGTGCCATAGTCATAGTTTCTACACTGTCAGCAATGAGTTCACGAGATGCTAGGCTGTATTTCATGCCTACATGTCCCATTGCAATGCCGTCGCAAACGCCGATAGATGGAACCATAATTGGTGTTCCGCCTGCAAGTCTAACTCCTGCTTTGACTGCTTCGGTAATCTTGTCTAGGTTGATATGTCCCGGTACAATGTCGCTGTGTGCGGACACAATACCGATAAGTGGTCTATCTAGTTCTTCTTTGGTAAAACCACAAGCATACAAAAGTGACCTTTGGGGTGCTGTTTCTGCTCCCTCAGTCAAATATCTACTTCTAAGTGTCATAAAAACTCCTTTTGTGCAAAATGCAAAAGCTTACACTTTTGCACTTGATTTCTCTTGGCAAATATGTCATAGGTCACCCCAAAAGAGTGACCTATGTGCGTTGTTATTTTTTGAGCCAGCTCATCATCTCACGAAGTTCTGCACCAACTTTTTCAAGTGGGTGTTCAGCCTCCATACGACGAGTTGCAAGGAAGTGTGCACATCTTCCGCTCTTGTTCTCGGTCATCCACTCGCTGGTGAATGTTCCGTCTTGGATTTCGTGCAAAACTTTCTTCATTTCTTTACGTGTTTCTTCGGTGATAAGTCTCTTACCTGTGCGGTAGTCACCGTATTCTGCTGTGTTGGAGATAGAATATCTCATCTTGCCAAATCCACCGCTGTTGATGAGGTCAACGATAAGTTTCATCTCGTGGATACACTCAAAGTATGCCATTTCTGGAGCATAACCTGCTTCTACCAAGGTGTCAAAGCCTGCTTTCATAAGCTCGGTTACACCACCGCAAAGAACAGCTTGCTCACCGAATAGGTCAGTTTCTGTCTCTTCTCTGAATGTTGTTTCGAGGATACCTGCTCTGCCTGCACCAATACCGCTAGCATAAGCCAAAGCATATTCTTTTGCCTTGCCAGTATAGTCTTGGTGAATAGCGATAAGTGATGGAACGCCACGACCTTCTAGGTATTGGCTTCTAACGGTGTGTCCAGGTCCCTTTGGAGCAACCATGATAACATCAATGTTCTTAGCTGGTTTGATAAGGTTGTAGTGAATAGAAAGTCCGTGAGCAAACATAAGCACGTCACCATCTTTCATATTTGGAGCAACTTGTTCGTTGTAAATGTCAGCGCAAAGCTCGTCTGGTACAAGCATCATAACGATATCGCCTGCCTTAGCAGCCTCAGCCACTGGCATAACAGTTAGACCTGCTTTCTTAGCCTTTTCTTCGTGCTTGCTGCCTGGACGCAAACCTACTACTACGTTTACACCGCTGTCTGCAAGGTTCATAGCGTGAGCATGACCTTGAGAACCAAAGCCGATGACAGCAACGGTCTTGCCGTCAAGCATTTTGAGATCACAATCTGTGTCATAATATTTTTTAATCATTTATATTTCCTCCAAAATATGATTACATAATAATTTCATCGATAGTTTTTCCTGCAGGTATCATTGGCAAAACTTTTTCATCTCTGTCAATGACTGCATCGATTACGCAAGGTCTGCCTGAAGCAAATGCCTCTTCGAGTGCCTTGTCTAGTTCTTCTTTGGTGGTAGCTCTGAAGCCCAAAGCTCCGAATGCCTCTGCTAGCTTGACATAGTCAGTAGCTCTCTCCAAAGTAGTTGAAGAATATCTTCTTTGATAGAATTGGGTTTGCCATTGTCTTACCATACCCAAAACTTGGTTGTTGAATACAACCGTTACGATTGGCAAGTTGTATTTTACACTGGTACAAAGCTCGTTGAGGTTCATATGGAAGCAACCATCACCTGTACAAAGTGCAATACGGCGGTTTGGGAAAGCATATTGAGCGCCGATTGCAGCTCCATAACCATATCCCATTGTGCCAAGACCACCACTGGTCAAGAATGAACGAGGCTTTACTCTCTTGCCGTATTGGGCAGCCCACATTTGGTGTTGACCTACGTCGGTAACAATCACACCATCTTCTCCAATTGCGTTGCTTACTGCTGCAACAACTTGGTGAGGGCGAAGTACACCTTCGATGTCTGTTGGCTTGTAGTCATATTTTTTCCAATCATCAATCACGGCTAGCCAATCGTTGTGGACAGCGGATTTGATAGATGGAAGCATAGCTTGAAGCGTCTCTTTGACATCTCCGATAACTGCACAATCACAAGCAACATTCTTGTTGATTTCTGCCGCATCAATATCAATATGCACAATCTTTGCACGTGTGGCAAAATGCTCTTTGTCAGTGGCAACTCTGTCACTAAAACGAGTGCCAATAGCAACTACCACATCAGCATTGGCGATAGTTTTGCCGGCAGACATAGAACCGTGCATACCTATAAGACCAAGATTTAGTCTTTCGCCATATCCTAGCACACCTGCTGCCATAAGTGTATGGCAAGCTGGAATGTCAGCCTTATTCAAAAATTCTAGAAGTTCCTTTTCTGCTCCGCTAGTTTGGACGCCGCCACCAAACAAAACTGCAGGACGCTCGGCATTGTTGATGAGCTCTACTGCCTTAGCGATAGCTTCCTTAGCAGGAGTTGGGTTTGGGCTTGGCTCGACTTTGCCCATTGGAGTATACTCTACCATAGCGGCTGTGATATCCTTTGGAATGTCCACAAGCACAGGACCTGGGCGACCGCTTTGTGCGATACGGAAAGCCTCTCTGATAGTTTCGTGCAATTCGTTGACGTCACGTACAACAAAACTATGCTTGGTGATTGGCATTACGATACCTGCGATATAAACTTCTTGGAAAGAATCAAGTCCAATCAAACTTTGACCTACATTGCCAGTCAAAGCAACCATAGGAACACTATCCATATATGCGGTTGCTATACCTGTGACAAGATTGGTAGCTCCCGGACCTGAGGTCGCCAAACAAACTCCTACCTTGCCAGTAGCTCTTGCATATCCGTCAGCGGCATGCGCAGCACCTTGTTCGTGGGCTGTGATAATATGTGTGATACGGTCTTGGTTGAGATATAAGGCATCATAAATGTTGAGGACAGAACCACCCGGATAACCAAAAATGGTGTCTACACCTTGCTCAACAAGAGCTTCAACAATAAGTTGTGAACCGTTGATTTTCATATAAACTCCTTGAATTTACTTATTTTATATATTACTTTTAATATCACCAAATGTCAAGTATGTTGTGAAAATTTGTGTAAATTATAGCAAAATCACCTAGAATAAGCTATCATTTTGTCACAAATTGGGGACATATTTTTTGGTTTTGTTTCACTTTGGACACTCCAATACTTGTACAAAAAAGCTCCTATCACTAGGAGCTTAGTTGAGTGCTAGGTTGTCTGACCGATTATTCTGCCACTTCTAGAGTTGGCTCGGTTGGTACGTTGTCAATAAGCTCTATTTGATCATCCTTAGAATGTAGTTCTGCAAGCATTTTTTCGTGCATCTCAGCGAGTGGAGCGCTTCCCTCCTTGTCGATGAGTGATACAATCCATAGCATTGCACTTGCCACCACGAATCCTGGAATAATCTCATATATCATCCAAAATCCTGAAGTAATGACACCCACTGACTTCAAGACAAATAGAATAATTGTCACGACTGCACCTGAAGTGATTGAGGCAACTGCACCTTTCATAGTCAACTTCTTGCTGTACAAGCTGAACAAAACTACTGGTCCAAAACTTGCACCAAAGCCTGCCCATGCGTAAGATACAAGTGTAAATACTGAGCTGTTTGGATCAAGAGCAATCAAAATTGCAACAATAGATACCACAACAATGGTGATTTTGTTGACAAGGATTGTTTCTTTGTTGGATGCGTTCTTGCGAATAGCAACACGATAAAAATCGTTGGCAAAAGCTGTAGATGCAACCAAAAGTTGGCTGTCAGCGGTAGACATAATTGCTGCCAAAACTGCTGAGAGCATAACGCCTGCAATGACTGGTGGGAAGAGCTTTTGAACGACTGCAATGAATACGTTTTCGGTATCTGTAAGACCCGAAATGTACACACTTCCCAAAATACCGATTACGACAGCGGCAGTCAATGTAAGTACACACCAAACGCTGGCAATGACTGTAGCCGGTTTGAAAACTTTTTTGTCGTTGGTAGCCATAAATCTTACCAAAATATGTGGCATACCACAATATCCAAGTCCCCAACCTAGTGAGGATATGATGAGCATTGGGCTGACGTCGTTCTTTCCGTTAGGGAAAATGTGGATAATCTCGCCAAAGAGTTTTTTGGATAGGTCAAGCTCGCCTGCATCCATTTTGCCCCACAATACGAATGGTATGATGACAAGTGTAAAGAACATAAGCAAGCCTTGAATAAGGTCAGTGTAAGATACCGCCAAAAATCCGCCCAAAAATACATAACATACAATGATGACAGCACCAACAACGAGTGCAATCTTGTAGTCAAGACCAAATACAGTGTTGAAAAGTTTTGCACCTGCACTGAACATTGAGGCGGTGTATACGGTAAAGAAAATCAAGAAAATGATAGATGAAATACATCTAAGCACTCCCTTTTTGTCTTGGAAACGATTTTGGAAATATTCTGGCAAAGTTTGGGCATCGCCTGCAACTTGGGTATAAACTCTAAGTCTTTTGCCTACAAAAATCCAGTTGAGAATTGTACCGATAAGCAAACCGATTGCTGTCCAAATAGCCTCTTGTGCCTTGCCTACCATGCCAAGTGCAATCGAACAAGCAAGACCTGGCAAGCCTGTCAAAAGCCAACCACTCATATCAGATGCCTGCGCTGACATTGATGCCACCCATGGATTGAGCTGTCTGCCTGCAAGCAAATATGCGTCCTTGTCATTTTTTTGTTTTTTGGCAAAATAAACACCTATGCCAATCATAAGTGCCATATACAAAGCAAAAACTATGCCTATGAACAATTTTTCCATACTATAACTCCATTTTTTCTAAAAAAATACAATATGCATATATTCTAGCATACTTTTACCAAGAAATCAAAGATTTTTTCAAAAAGTTTGGCAAGGACTCGTTTATCCTTGCCAAATAGTTGATTTTGTTATCATTTTGTTTGTTTTGTTTATAATGGCTTGTTTGCTTGCGTTGCTTATTTTCCCGCTGTTTATTTTAGTTTTTTTGCTTTGTTTGTTTTTTGCGTTTTTGTTATTTAAGCAACCATTTCTTGTTTTTGCTCAGATTTTGACTTGTCGCCGATTATGCCTGCTCGCATTGCATTGAGAATTGCAAGCATTGCAACGCCCACGTCACTGAGTACGGCTATCCACATATTGACTATGCCGAATACCGACAAAATGAGTGCCAAAAACTTGATTGTGAGTGCAAAAATTGTGTTTTCTTTTACTATTTTTGCTACTTTGCGAGAGATTTTTTGACCGTCCACTATGCTCATCAAGTTGTCGTGAGTAAGCACAATATCACTGCATTCGATAGCGCTGTCACTGCCTACTCCACCCATTGCGATACCTACGTTGGCATTGATGAGAGATGGAGCATCGTTGATACCATCGCCTACATATGCTACCTTGTGAGTTTGCATAATCTCGGCAAGCTTGGACACCTTATCTTGTGGCAAAAGCGAGCTATAACACTCATCTATGCCCAAAGTTTGGGATACACTCTTTGCTGTTTCATCGTTGTCGCCTGTGAGCATAATCACCCTTTTGCTTTGGGCGTGCATATCATCAACGAACGCTTTGGCATTGGATTTGATTGTGTCTTGGAGCAAAATCGAGCCTAGATATTGTCCGCATTTGGCCACCATAATCTCGCCTTTTTGCTCATTATCAGGCAAGTTTTGAACTTGTCTATCTTGCAAAAATTTGCGTTTGCCGACTATGACTTCTTCGCTATCCTTGCGTCCTACAAGCCCCAAGCCTGCCAACTCTTGCACTTGGTAAGAACAAGACTTGATGCCGCAATAATCGGTGATTGCTTGGGCAATGGAGTGGGTTGACATCAGCTCGACTTGACCTGCAATCGACAAGATTTCTTCCCTATTTTCGCTAGGCGTAACGTCCACGACTTGGAATTTGCCTGTGGTCAAAGTGCCTGTTTTGTCGCACACAATCGTGTCTATATTGTCGAGATTTTCCAGCACATTGCTACCTTTGACCAACACTCCACGCTTGGAGCTTGCACCTATTCCTGCAAAATATGACAGCGGAATACTGATTACCAATGCACAAGGACATGATATGGTCAAGAATGTAAGTCCTCTGAATACCCATTGTTTCCACAATCCGTCGAATAGCGGTGGCAAAATGCAAATGACAAATGCAAGTGCTACGACTATTGGGGTATAATAATGAGCAAAACGAGTGATGAATTTTTCGGATTTGGACTTGTTATCGGTGGCATTTTCGATGAGGTCAAGGATTTTGGACACCGTGCTGTCTTGAAATTGCTTGGTTGCTTTCATCTCGAAAGCCTTGGACAAGTTGATTGCACCTGACAAAACCTCGCCGCCTTTCTCTACCTCGACAGGCATGCTCTCACCTGTGAGCGCCTTGGTATCAAGGCTGGCAAAATCTGCTGTCAACACGCCGTCAACTGGCACTCTCTCGCCTGTTTTGACCACCAAAATATCCCCTACACCAATCTCTTCGCTGTCTATATCTTCCACGCCGTTGTCTGTCAATCGGTGAGCCGAATAAGTTTGGAGTTCGAGGAGTGATGAGATCGAGCCACGAGCTTTGCTCAATGCTTTTTGTTGGAAAAATTCGCCCACTTGGTAGAATATCATAACGCCCACTCCCTCGGCAAATTGTCCGATTGAGAACGCACCAATTGTGGCGATTGTCATCAAAAAGTTTTCATCAAGCCATTGACCGTGGAATATGCCTTGGACGGCTCTCCATACTATGTCGCCGCCTATCAAAATGTAGACAAGTGCATAATATACCGCCCTTATCCACAATGCAATATCTACGAATTGCTCGGTTATCATCATCGTGGCAAGTGCAACTATACTTATTATTATTCTTGCAATATTATACTTTTCTTTCATATTATATCAATTTGATTTTTGGCTCTATGCGAGTTGCGATTTGTTTAGCTTGTGCGATTACTTCATCTTCGTGACCATCGACAATATCAATGCTAAGTCGCATTGTCATAAAGTTGAGTCTACAATCGTTTACATTGTCCAAAGTTTTGATTTTGGATTCGATTTTGCTTGCGCAATGTCCACAACATAAATTTTGTACGCTAAATGTCTTTTTCATACTTGCCTCCTTATTCGTGTATATGTTCTAGTGTCATTTCAAAAATTTCTTTGACATGATCATCTGCGAGAGAATAAAAAACTTCTTTGCCCTCTTTGCGTGCTTTGACTAGCTTTGCCGTTCTCAAAACTCTGAGTTGGTGCGATATTGCTGACTTGGTCATATTGAGTAGGTCGGCTATGTCGCATACGCACAACTCTTCTTGGAACAAACCTGCCAAAATTCTTACCCTTGTGCTGTCGCCAAACACTTTGAAAAGCTCGCTCATCTCATAAATGTCATCATCGCTGACCATGTGCGACATGGCACGAGATATGACTTCCTTGTGTTTGTGATTGCAAGTGCAAAACTCTATATCTGGTGTGTCTTGTTTGTTGTTTTCCATTTTTCCTCCAACTAATAGGTGCAATTTGTAAATTATTGCAACCATATCGTATCATTGTATCATAGTTGAACAATCGTTCAATCGTTATACTTATTATATTCCCAAAAACTCCGTTTGTCAACCGCAAAATTAAAAGAATGTGTAAAGTTTTGGGGAAATTTTTATTTCCTCAGTCTACCACAAGGTGTAACGAATGGTAGACAGCTTACCTTGAACAAAGCAGCCTTTCTCAAATGATTTTGCTGTCGCAAATAAACTTAGTCCCCTCAGTTTTTGTTCAGCAAAGCTGACACAAAAACAGCTCCCCTTACCATAATGGGCGCTCTCAATACGGATACAATCCCTCAGTCACACTCCACTTGTGTTTCGTGCGACAGCTCCCGCTGCACAAGGCAGCCTTTCTCAGCGGATAATACTCTTGCAAGATAATTACTCCGCTAAAAGCTATTAGTATAAAGAAGATAATCAACCTATTGAATAAAAAAATCAGTATAAAACGGCCGCCTTGTGTAAAGGGGGCTGGATTGTTGGAGCTGAAAGCGGAAACAAGACTGAGGGATTGCCACCTATTTGCGACAGCAACTATCCTTGTAAAAGA
>CAMFVQ010000006.1 GCA_945992255.1 uncultured Clostridia bacterium | reverse complement strand
TTTTTTATTGGGTGTTGCACTTGATAGTATAATTCACCTGGCAAAAAAAATAGAAGATAACTCTCGTTATCTTCTATCTTGATTGTTTGATTTACTTAATCATATCCAAAATCGCTTGTTTAGATTTTACTCCAACCGATTGATTTACAAGTTTTCCGCCCTTGAAAACAAGCAATGTTGGGATAGACATAATGCCGAACATAGCCGAAAGCTCTTCTTCCTCATCTACATTGACTTTGCACACCTTAATATCTTGGTTTTCTTCAGCAATCTCATCTACGACTGGTGACAACATTCTGCATGGACCACACCAAGATGCCCAAAAGTCCACCAAAACTGGCTTATCAGATTGCAAAACTTGACTTTCAAAATTGTTTTTATTCAATACTACTACTGACATATCAGCCTCCTTATAGTTAGTATTGATAGTATAGCATAAATTATTTTAGAATAAAATACTTTTTACATTATTTTTGATATTTTTGTGTTATACTCTATGCAAGGAGAAGTTTATGAAAGACGTTATCATCATCGGAAAAGGACCGGCAGGAATTTCTGCCAGCTTATACACAGCTCGTGCAGGGCTGTCCACCACTATCATCAGCACGGACACCAGCGCCCTCACCAAAGCCGAACTCATTCAAAATTTTTATGGCGTGGGCACAATCTCAGGCAAAGATTTATTAGCTCGAGGCATTGACCAAGCCACCCAAGTGGGCGTGGAAATTGTCGATGAAGAAGTGCTTGACCTTACCTATGGCGACAGTTACATTGTCACCACCAACAAGCACGTTTACTTTGCCAAAGCCGTTATCATTGCCACAGGCTCAGCTCGCAAAAGTTTGCCAATCGAGGGGCTAAAAGAATTTGAAGGTCGAGGTGTAAGCTATTGTGCAGTGTGTGACTCTTTCTTTTATCGCAAAAAAAATGTGGCAGTGCTTGGCAATTCGAGCTATGCTCTGCACGAATACAATGTTATCAAAGATGTTGCCGCCTCGGCAGTCATTTTGACCAATGGAGCAAGTTGTGACCAAGACTTTGGCTCAGCCACCCTCTACACCAAGAAAATCAAACAACTCACAGGCAATTTCAAACTAGAAAAAGTCGTTTTTGAAGATGACACCACCCTTGAGATTGATGGACTTTTTGTTGCCCTCGGACAAGCCTCGGCAGATATTCTCGCTCGCAAAATCGGTGCAGTCAGCGAAAACGGCTTCGTGGTAGTCGATGAAAACAAGTCCACCAGCTTGCCGGGATTGTTTGCAGCAGGCGATTGTACAGGCGGTCTTGCTCAAATATCCAAAGCCGTATATGACGGTACTGTGGCAGGCACAGCAGCAATCAAATACGTAAAATCACTATCCAAATAGTTTTCTTTGCTTCAATGTTGAGTTTGACTCCGCTATTGTATACAGTTTTTGGCTGACTAATTCGCTACTCTCAATGAGCCATATATTGCTCATCACAGCAAAAATATTTTTCCAATCAAAAATAACCTTGACTTTCGCCAAGGTTGTTTGTTTTATCTAAGTTTTAGAATTCATCATCGCCAGTTGGACAATATTCCGCTGGCATTTGTCGCTTGTGTTTAGAATTTTGGTGCATTCTTTCCATTTTGCGAGTTTGGTCATCATAAGGCGGAACTTGCTTGCGGTTGAGGATATATTCATCGAGTTTTGCATAGCTAAATCCCATATCTTTTTCATCAGTTTGTCCATCATAGAGTGAAGCACTTGGTGCTTTGTCGATGATTTCTCTCGGACATTCTAGATATTCGAGCATTTCGTACACCTCTCCAACTGTCAAGTCGGATATTGGATTGAAGTCGCAACCGCCATCGCCCCATTTTGTAAAATATCCCACGAATCTTTCACTGCGATTGCCAGTGCCAGCCACCAGTCTACCCTCGCTAGCGCCAATGCCGTACAATGTGGTCATTCTCAGCCTTGGAGCAATGTTGACCAATGCCATATCGGTGGGTGTGGTCACCTTTTGAAGCTCTTCTACGATTGCCATACGAGTGGCAGTCAAGTCAACCACTCTTGTTTCGATACCAAATTTTCGAGATAGTGCCAAGCCGTCCTCTTTGTCTGTGGTATAGTTGAGCTTGGAGTGGCAAGGCAAAATCACTGCCAAAGTGTTGTCGCATGCCATCTTGCAAAGTATGCCTACTAGGGCGCTGTCCTTGCCGCCGCTGTTGCCAAAAACAATGCCTTTTGCACCGCTCTCAGCCAATTTTTGTTGGATAAATTGTACTCTTTTTTCTACTTCTTGTTTTACATTCATCGGGTCTAGATCATCCTTTTATTTTTTCTGTCAGATATGTTGTCCATAGTCACCGCCAAAGCGACCATAATTTCTTTATATTTTTCATCAATGATATTTATGCGGAAGTTGTCCACCATTTTCATGAAGTTGCCACGCCTAAATTCGCCTACCAGTGTTTCGCCCTCGTACACCGACATTCCTTTCATAATGCCGTTGGATTGGACAGTGAGGTTCACATAGCCATCTACTATATATTTAGCCGGCAAGGTAAAGACTTTTTGGCGGATTGTGGCGATTTTCTTTTTGTCCGCATCATAGATATATGCCGTGTAAGTAAAAAATCTCCAAAATTTGTTGCGTACACGGAACAAAAGATTGCCCTCGGTATCATACACCTTGCGGTATCTTGTCAGGCTGATTTTCCAGCCTTTCACCTCGAAAACATCTTTGTTGTTCTCGTCAGTTACACGAGATTTGCCTGACATAAATTTGTTGGTATAATACAAAATCATATCACAGTACCTCCTTCAATACAATGGCAACAATGACAAGTATTGACACCAGCCACAAACCTACCCTAAGCAATTTGTTGAGCTTGATTTTCTTTTTCAAAGAGTCATCTTGCCACACCTTATTTTTGATTTCTTTGTACATTGTGTCGCATTGGACAGTGCATACGGAATTGTCCTTGTACCACGTACCCACGCTCATATTGACATTGTCCGCCATACTTACACGGAAAGCACATTCTATCCTGTCGGTCATCTTGCCAAAACCACGGTCAAAAATGCCGAATATGCCGATGATAAAGTAGAATATCGACCACAGCCACCACACTGGGCTGTCCAATTCTACCACATTGAAAATGTTGACGTCTATCATATTCTTGGTAGTATTGAAGTTGTAAATTGTCTTGTCACGCTTTTTCTTGCCACGAATAGTCTTGCCATCTATCAGCACGACCATTGCCAGCTTGCTTGGAGTGTTCAAAGTAAGTCGAAAATTGTTCATCTGCCAATCACCCCCTTAGACACACATATCCACAAAGTCACAGCGACCAAGCCTGCTATGGCAGACGCTATGATTTTGCCAAAACTGCGTTTGCTTGCCAACAACTGACACACAATGACTACTACGCTGAGCGCAACAATCATCGGCAACATAACTTGCAAAATTTTGCATATCAATTCCAAATTGGGTTTTAATTCTGACAAATGGTCAAAAGTGCTTTGTATCCACGCTACTTTTTCTTCATCGAGCAGTATGAGTCCCAAAGTGAACAAAATCACTGTCAACAAAAATAGCAACACCACCAATCCATACAAAGCCTGTATCATTGGCGCAACAAAGCACAATATGCTGACACCCAAACTCAGCATCATTACCCTAAAAAGTATTGTGCCCGTGTGATAAGCTCTTTGTCTAAGCAACTCCTTTCCCATATTATAATTATAACATCACCACTCCCAAAATCAAGACTATTTCTCCAAAAAATGCAAAAAAGACTGATTTTTCAGCCTTTTTCCTTGCCATACGTTGTCAAATTTATAAAATTTTCTTCAAATTGCAGATAGTTTTTAGGGGCAAGTTGCTCGACTACTTTGCCTAATTATGGCTTGATTGCAATTTTGACAACATTGCCCAAGCGATTTTCAAAAATGCGGTAAGCTTCTTCTATGTCTTGCAACTTGAAAGTATGCGTAATCAATGGTGTTGTATCGATTTTGCCTTGCTCAATCAAGCTCAAAATCTCTCCGCAATCACAGCCGTCGACACCGCCTGTCTTGAATGTCAAATTCTTGCCATACATATTTGGAAGTGGCAAAACTTGCGCCTCATCATACAAAGCCACCACCGTAACAACAGCATTTGGGCGAGCCACTCGCCAAGCCAACTCGAACGTGCTTTTAGCTCCCGCAACCTCCAACACGACATCTGCTCCGCCGTGGTCAGAATGAACCGCAACAAAGCTCTCGCACTCCTCAGGCTTGCATACAAGCACGCTCGGATAATGCTCTTTGACGAATTTTATACGCTCTTCATCCTTTTCGCACACGATGATATTTTTTGGATTTTTCAGCATCACGCACAACAGCGTGCAAATTCCTGTCGGACCTGCACCGATAATCATCACCGTGTCATCAGCCTTGATTTCCGATATGCGAACCGCCCAAAATCCTGTCGCCAACACATCGCCCACGAACAAGGCTTGTTCATCGCTTACGCTGTCAGGTATCTTATTCAAGCCTTGATCGGCATAAGGCACACGCACATATTCGGCTTGTCCGCCATCAATGCGACAGCCAAGCGCCCAACCGCCATTTTTGTCAGTGCAGTTGTTCACCCAACCATTTTTGCAGAAAAAGCACTCGCCGCAAAATGTTTCCACATTGACAGTTACCCTATCCCCAACTTTCACATTGGTGACAGAATTGCCCACTTCTTCCACCACGCCTACCATTTCGTGTCCAACAGTGATGCCTTCCACAGCCCTCGGCACAGAGCCGTGCTTGATATGCAAATCGCTCGTGCAAATACTTCCAAGTGTCACCCTCACAATCGCATCACGAGAGTCAGCAATCATCGGCTTTTTCTTCTCAATCAAACTAAATTTCCCGTGTTCTATGTATGTTAATGCTTTCATTTTTGCTCCTAGAACAACATATTTATTCTATTTACTACCAACAAGTTTTCATATAAACAAGTTTTAGCTTTTTGTAAAATGCTGTATTACTTTTATACAAATAATATATCACATATTTGTTTTATTTCAATATATTTCTGCCATTTTCTAGCAAATAATTATATTGTCACATTTCAACAGGGGCTTTGCCCTTTGGGCAAAAGACTTCGTCCGAACCGACTGCACTTCGTTTTAGCGGGTTCTTGACTATTCAAGGGACATAAAAAATGGACTAGTAATACTAGTCTCAATGTTTATTATTGCTAAGTGCTTCAACAGGGGCTTTGCTCTGGCGAGCAAAAGACTTCGTCCGAACCTAGCATGCTTCGCATTTGCTGGGTTCTTGACTATTAAAGGGACAGAAAAAATGGACTAGTAATACTAGTCCATTTTTTCTGTCTTTGTTGTACGAAATAGCTGTCA
>CAMFVQ010000005.1 GCA_945992255.1 uncultured Clostridia bacterium | reverse complement strand
AGCGTCGATGTCGTTGAAAAAAATTGCAAAAAAATAGCACCAATTACTTGGTGCTGGCAGGGGAGACGCGATTCGAACACGCAACCAATGGTTTTGGAGACCACTACTCTACCGTTGAGCCACTCCCCTAAACTTACTTAATTATTATATATAAAAAGTAGGGAAGTGTCAACAACTTTGTCCAACTTTAATCCAAAAGGAGTGAAATATGAGAGAAAAATATCAACTTGGCTTCGTTGGAGCTGGAAATATGGCTCAAGCTATTGCAAAAGGCATCATAGATAGCAATATTTTGGGTGCTGATGAGATACTTATGTCCAACCGAAAAGGCGGAAGTTTCGAGGGAATCGAGATAACGGCGAACAATCAAGATATTTTCGAGAAATGCTCATACATAATATTGGCAATCAAGCCACAAGTTTTTGATGAGATTTGTGCGGATTTTCCTAGAATCAACGCCAAGGCAATAGTCAGCATTATGGCAGGTAAATCTGTTCAGACTTTGGAGAATAAGCTTGATACTACCGCCAAAATTTTGCGAGTTATGCCGAATGCTCCTTGTATGGTTTGTGAGGGAATGAATGTCATTGCCGCAAATGATTATGAACAAGAAATCAATGACTTTGTTTCATCAATTTTTGCAAGCACAGGAAAAGTTTTGTTCTTGGATGAAAAACTATTCGATAGTATGACTTCAATAAGCGGTAGCGGACCGGCTTATGTGTATTATTTTATCAAATCGATGATTGATGCCGGCGTGCAAGGCGGACTGAGCGAGGAAGATAGCAAAGTTCTTACTATGCAAACTTTCAAAGGGGCAATCAAAATGGTGGAAAATACTAGCGATAGCTTGGACTTGTTGATTAACAAGGTATGCTCTAAGGGCGGTACTACTATTCAGGCTATCAACTCGTTTGGAGAAGATAAGGTAAATGTTGCCATAGCTAAGGGCATAGAAAAATGCAAGAAGAGAAGTGAGGAATTAAGTAAATGAAAAATGTGACAATATATACCGATGGCGCATGTTCTGGCAATCCTGGACTTGGTGGTTGGGGCGCTGTGCTTATGTATAACGGACATACCAAAGAGATTTCCGGATACTGCAAAGATACGACCAACAACAGAATGGAGTTGTTTGCAGTGATTCAGGCACTACGCCAACTCAATCAGCCTTGCCAATTGAAAATATATAGTGATTCGGCTTATGTGTGCAATGCTTTCTTAGATGGTTGGATAACAAGTTGGCAAAAGAATAATTGGAAAACAGCCTCAAAGCAACCTGTAAAAAATGAAGATCTGTGGAAAAGTTTGCTTATAGAACTAGAAAAGCACGACTACCAATTTGTCAAAGTGAAAGGGCATGCTGACAATGAGTTCAACAATCGTTGCGACCAGTTGGCAACAACCGCAATAAAAGAACATTCTAACAACTAATATTCTCGCACTTTTGTGCGAGATTATTTTTTACATTTTTCGATTATAGAATAATCATTCATTATAATATTGTTATTATAATTCTAATTTGATAGCTAAATTGGAACTATATTATATATTTTCTTAGTATAATATTTTAGTTTTGTGTGACTATAATATATTATATGAGTGAGTCCAACTTTGGTTTTGATAAAAAGATTTTCTATATCATAAGCTGTATAAGCATTGCCGTATGTGGGATTTTGTGCTATTTTGTTTGGCGGCTTGATTGTGATTGGTATAATCTTGCTGGATATATAGCTTGCGATATTGTGATGATTGTGTTGACAATTGTATCAATTTTTGTGCGAAAGCAATTCCTAAGTAGACTGGCGATATTGGTTGATATTACGATAATATTTTTGGGATTGTTGTATTATGTTGCACTCAGATATGACTTGTTGAAAGTATTTTTTAGTCAAGAGCTGCTGGAAGAATTTTTGGCTAGATATGGCAATGTTTCTGCCATTGTGTTTGTAGTGGTGCAGTTTTTGCAGGTTACGATTGTGCCTATTCCATCAGCAATCACCACATTGGCAGGAGTGGCATTGTTTGGTGTATGGAAAAGCTTTTTGCTAAGCAATATTGGTGTTGTGGCAGGCTCGATGTTTGCATTTTTCCTTGGAAGAAAACTGGGAAGCAAGCTGTTTGTGTGGATTGGTGGGCAAGATAGCTTCGAGAGATATTTGCATATTGTAAAAGGCCGAGACAAATTTATGTTGTTTATAATGTTTTTGTTGCCGTTTTTTCCTGATGATTTTCTATGTATTTTGGCAGGAGTCACCACTATGACTTACGGCGGATTTTTCTTGATGATGATGCTTGTGCGACCTGTTACCATACTTGCGTTGTCTGGCGTGTTCAAAGGGCTTGTGTCAATTCCTTTTAGTGGTTGGGGGTTGGTTGTGTGGGCATTGGTGATTGTTGGTGTGGTTGGGTTGTTTGTGCTTGGCTGGAAATATGGCGAAAAAATCGAGCAATATCTAATAAAATGGTGTGATAAACTAAAAAATAGATTGTGCAGCAAAGGAAAAAAGAGTAAAATCGATAGAGCTTTTTATACCAAAGACAAGAAAGATAGATAAGAATTATGATTTTTAGCAAAAAAATAAGGCTTTCGCCTTATTACATTGATTTATTTTAGTTGATATGAAAATATTTTGAGCGGAACAGTAAATCATATATTACTATCGCTAGTGGAATATTCAACAACATTCCTAGTGGAACGAATATTGGTTTGACCATTGTGCTGATATCTTCAAAGTTGGCTTTGAAGCCCAAATGTCCAACAATGAGTATTATGATAATCATATTGATGATAAATATCAATGAGTTGATTAAGCTAGTTTTTAGATTGAACTGAGCTAGCGAACGTTTGTTGGGATCGAGTGCCATTTTTATGCCTGAAAATGCAGGGAATAGCATACTTGCACATACAACTCCGATGAGTGCCGGAGTGTTCTTTAGATGCAATCCAAAATGTATGGACAAGATCTCGATGAGCAATATTGCAAACATAATCAACGAGGTTGTAAGCAATAGCTTATTTGGGTGATAATATTTGCCGGTATAATATTGTGTCGTGTTTTTCTTGATGTATGGTCGGATTGTGTAACCCTCTCGAGCGAACTTGTTTTTTAGCTCGCTTACCGACAAATAATCAAAGTTTTCATCGCTGGTGGTATATTCTAGTGTCCTTGTTGGCTCAACTACTGTACTGCCACTGTTGTTGTAAATGCTCTCAAAACTTGAGATATAGTTGACACTTGGCTGGTCTTTGTCGATGGGGGTGTATGTCGGAGGCTCTTGTCTAGAGTATGTCGAATTGTCCTTGTCATCAAAGTTGAAAGCCGATTGGAAGGTGTGTTCGTGTCTTAGAATTGGCATTTCTGGAACTGGTTGAGGTTGGTAGACAGGTTGGCTTGGCTGAGTTGGAATAGATTGGGTAGGAGCGGACTGCACAACAGGGGTGGTGTAATCGTCCTCAATCTCTTCTAGTGGCTCATCACCGAGTTCACTTGCAGCCGTTGTTCTTGGTTGGGGTTGTCTACGAGTCATAGGACGCAATGAAGATGCATCAAATGGTGGAGTAGAATTGGGATCATAGTCTTTGTTGGACAACAAATTGTTGAGGATTGTACGGCTATATTCCCATTGATATTGGTCATTGAGAACAAAATCTTTGCCCAATTCTTCTAGTGAATAATAAACTCTTTGGGCGCCATTGGACATAGCACCTTTGTAAGAGCGTATAAAACCTTGTTTTTCGAGTCTTTTCAAGCAGTTGTAAAGAGTAGCTTGTTTGAGTGTGAAAAGACCTTCGCTTTTATCTTTGATTTCGTTAAGAATCTCCAAGCCGTATTTGTCTTCGTTCAGTAAAGAACGCAAAACTATGGTGTCGACATGGCTTCTTATCAAATCAATATTTGCATTGTTATCCATAAAATACCTCTAAGAAAATGATACTATATTATTATAAAAAAATCAAGATTATCCAAGTAAAAGTTATAAAAAAGATATTATATTGGAATAATTGTAAGACTATTTTGGAAAAATAGTAAACAAAAGCCCCGAACGAGTCGGGGCAAATATCAATATTTGGTTATCTTCTTGAGTTGACTGGCTTGCGAATCTTCTTGGTAGGAATCATCAAAAGTCCAAATAGTACAACTATATAAACAAGTGGGTGAGTTGCATTGTGTCCAACATTTAGACCTGATTCGTTAATAGCAGCTAAAGCAGCTAGATAAGCTAAATCTTTAGCATCGGCATCAGATGGTTTGGAGCCACTTTGAAGTTCTTGCAATTGCTTGTGAGCTTTGGTGTCAAATACGATATGTGGTTGACCGTTTTTCTCTTTGGCTGTGACTACATAAAGATTGACAATAGGGAAGAAATCAATCTTGGCGGTTTTTATATCCAAATCAGAGTTGGAAAGTAACTCGCTTCTTGATTCGAACTTGGCAAACTTGAAGCCGTCATCAAAGTTGAGTATGTCATATTCTATAGCGAAAGTGAATACTAACACTAGAATAAGTATAATCTTAAATAAAATTTTGAAAAATCTCATTTGTTTTCTCCTTTATTTGCATTCTAATTTATATTATATAACAATCATCAATTATGTCAATATTTAGATAAAAAATTTGTTAATAATTTGACTTTTTATGTATTTTTTGGAGCATATTATGCCAAAATATGGGAAAATAAAACAAAATAAAGAAAGAATTTGACATAAAAATGGTTAATAGTGCAGTTATAAGATGCACTTTGTTTACAGTAAAACTTTGATGTGGTCAGAGTATGTTAAGGGGCATTTTTGTGCAATAAAAAGATATAGGCAGGTTGGACAAATATTGAGGGGGTGGTGAGAATAGAGTATGCATAATCGAAATCATAGATAAGGTAATGCTTAGGTGTAAATATGTTAGGAGATATATGACTGAAAGTCGTGTAGAGTGGCAATTTGGGTGAAATAGACAGGAATTTACTATTCGCAAAACACAACTTTTGCGAATAGATAGCTATTTATTATTATAATTTAATATCATTTTGATAATTATCTATAAGTTTTCATAATCTATAATTATTTATATTTGTAGTTTTGATTTATGGGCTTGTTGGTAAATATGTTTTACTGCTTTGCAAAATATTTTTATACAATACTCCTATCAATTACTACTTGCTAGTTGTACACTTAGGCGTTGTTATTTGTTGAAAATCAACTTTAAACGAATAATTGGTTATGGAAATTTTTTGTTGGTTTTCTTAGGCGTTCTCATTTGCTGAAAAATGACTTTCAATGAATAATTGGTCGTTGGGAATTTTTACCAGCTTTCTAAAACGTTCCCATTTGCTAAAAATAAACTTCCAATGAATAATTGGTTATTGAAAATTTTACCAGTTTTCTAAAACGTTGTCATTTGCAAAAAATCAACTTTCAATGAATAATTGGCCATGGGATTTTTTACTATTTTTCTAAGGCGTTGTCATTAGTAGATAATCAGTTTAGACTGAACAATTTGTCAAGATGCTTTATATGATTTATCTAAATGCTTAGAATTGCAGCTTGATATTTTGTGTTTTATTTTTTTTAGTTTATTGCTTTTCTTACAATCGTTTTGTTTATATTCTTAAAGACTTTTCAGAAAGGCTATTTTGTATATAAGCTATACTTATATAACATCTGACTACCTTGATAGTTTGATATAATTTGTCAAGCATTTTACGAATAAAAAATATCTTATATATGGTTGAAATTTACTGAATTGATATTGAAATTATTCGTAAAATGTAGTATAATCTAAGTATGAAAAACAACTCTTATTTTGACCAAAGAAAGATTGAAACTATCGAGAAATTGAGAGAAATTCGTAAAGAATTACCCTACATTTGCAACGAATACTTTGTTGGTATATCAAGCAGGACGTCTGAACTTACTCAGCTTGGATATGCTGGTGATTTGAAGTTGTTTTTTCATTTTTTAACTACAGAAATATGTGAATTTGTTGGAAAACCTGTCAAAAATTTTGACTATGATGAACTTGCGCAAGTCACCTCAACACATATAGAAATGTTCTTAGATTATCTAACTCACTTTGTTGTTGATGGCAAAGAATATTCCAATTCGCTCAAGACAAAAGCGAGAAAATTGGCATCAATCAAGTCATTTTTTAAGTATAATTACAACAAAGACAACATTCCTAGCGACCAAGCTGCAAAAGTTTTGACCCCAAAACTTGTTGAAAAACCTATCATCAGGCTCGAAAATAACGAGGTCGAGGACTTGCTTGGTGTAGTGGAAGATGGCATAGGACTTCAAGGCAAACAAATAGCTTTCCACGAAAAAACCGCCAAGCGTGACAATGCGATAATTACACTCTTTCTTGGTACTGGCATAAGAATTAGTGAGCTGGTGGGACTCAATATCGATGATATTGACTTCAACAACAATGCTTTCAAAATCACTCGCAAAGGTGGCAATCAGACCATTTTGTACTTTTCGGACGAAGTTGCGATTGCTTTGCTCGATTATCTCGATGAGCGTGCCGAAAACGAAAAGCTCGACAACGAACCCGCTATGTTTGTGTCGCTTCAAAACAAGCGAATCAACGTGCGTACGATCGAAAATATTGTAAAAAAGTATGCAAAAATCATATCACCACTTAAAAATATCACCCCACACAAGTTAAGAAGTACATACGGCACATCGCTCTACCAAGAAACTGGCGATATTTATGTCGTGGCGGAAGTGCTAGGTCATAAAGATATTAACACAACCAAAAAACATTATGCTGCCATGAGTGAAGAGATCAAGAAAAATGCTTCTTTGCAAGTTGTTTTGCGAAAAAATGATAACGATGATGATATAGATAAAAATAATTGATATGTATTCGTTTGCTACTCTTACCCATTTGCTTGTTTTAACATTTTAAACCATTTTATGCGGATTTTGTGCAACATATGCTATTATATAATGTTGAAAATGACCTAGATATATGTTGTTTTATCCATATTTTTTGTGCGAATTTGAGGAAAATCTTGTCGAAAAATACAATTATACTAAAAGATGGAATTGAGTTTGATATGTATTGATTTATCTCAGTAATTTTTTGTCTAGTTAGAACATTTGCCAAAGTCATTTTGCAATAAAACAATACATACAAAATAATCTATATAATATAATCAAATATATCATAGAAAAAATGTGCGATATAATCAATCAAAATCAAAAAATAGTTTAATAATTGTGAACAAAAAATTACTCAATGTCGAAAATATAGAAGAAAAATTGTAAAAAATGTAGATTTTTGCAACAAATTTTTATAAATGGCTTGCCAAAAACAAACATATGTGCTAAAATTTACACAAGGAGAAAGCTATGACATATTCAAAATCCGCTCAAAAACTTGAGCTTACATATCAGTTTATCAAAGACTTTATTGCAAAGAATAACTATCCGCCAAGTGTGCGTGAAATTTGCAATTCTTTGGGATTCAAGTCAACCGCTTCGGCACAGTTTTATTTGAACAAACTCGAAGAAAATGGTCTTATTCGCAAATCAGCAAGCAAAAATCGTACAATCGAGATTGTAGATGATGAAAGTCAAAATACACAGCTCGATGAAAGTTTGGAACGTGTACCTTTTTGGGGTAATATTGCAGCCGGTGAGCCATTGCTTGCAGGTGTGGAAGTTGATACTTCTTTTGCCCTACCTACTGACTTTTTCAATGTCGATGAAAGAAGCTTCTTGCTCAAAGTCCGTGGTAATAGTATGATGGATATTGGCATACTCGATGGCGATATGGTGCTAATTAGACAACAAGCCTATGCCAACAATGGCGACATTGTCGTTGCCCAAATTAACAATGAAGAAGTTACTTTGAAAAGATTTTTCAAGGAAAAAGATTGTATAAGACTTCACCCTGAAAACAGCTTGATGAATGATATTATCGTTACACCTGATCAAGATTTTGCAGTACTCGGCATAATTTCGGGACTGCTCAGAAACAATATAAAATAAAATTGCTCCCATAAGGGAGCATTTTTTATCTAGAATTGGTTGTTGGTATGATGATGTTGTTGGCTATCCAAAACTTTCTTATAATATCTAAAAGTTGATATGTATGATTTTTAGACTATTTATTTCATGATAAAATATTGTTTTAGCTTAGCTATTGCTGGGTTGGGTCTAGATGTTTGAACACTCTATAATTTCTTGCAAGTTGTGACTTGTTAGTACAAGTTAGTGTTTAGGCAAGCCATTTATTTTTTCATTGCCAAAATTTTATCCAAACAATATAGCGCTGCGATTTTGCCATGTTCGTAAGTCAAGCCACCTTGAACATATGCAATATATGGTGCTTTGATTGGCGAATCTGCGGATAGCTCGATTGATGCGCCTGCTACGAAAGTGCCTGCAGCCATAATAACTTGGTCTTCATACCCCGGCATATCCCATGGATAAGGTACAACATTGCTGTCGATTGGGGACACTTCTTGAATGCAACGAATAAAAGATATAAGTTCTTCTTCGGTATCAAACATAATAGAACGGATAATATCATTGCAAACAGATTGTGGTTTTGGCATAGTTTTGTAGCCGATGTTGGCAAAAACTTCACCAAAAAGCAATGAGGTCTTGATTGCGTTGGACACAACGTGTGGTGCTAAGAACAAGCCTTGATAAAAATCCTTGTATCCATATGCGTAAGAACCAACTTCCATACCAATTGATGGTGCGGTTAGGCGGTAAGATATTTTTTCTACAAGGTCAGCTCTTCCGCAAACATAACCGCCAGTTGGCGCAATGCCACCGCCTATATTTTTGATGAGTGAGCCTGCCATAATGTCCACACCAACAGCGGTTGGCTCGTATTTGTCGATAAATTCGCCATAGCAGTTGTCACACATGATGATAGTGTTTGGGAAGTTTTTCTTCAAGAATGAACAAACTTTGGCAATTTGTTCGATAGACAATGCGTCACGCCACTCATAGCCTCGTGATCTGCCGATGAATACAAGTTTGGTGCTTTGGCTGACAGTCTTCAAAATGCCATCATAATCAAAGTCGCCATCTACAAGATCGACTTGCTTGTACGAGATATTGAAGTCTTTAAGAGAGCCAATGTTGTCGCCTTTGATGATTGTTTGCAAGGTGTCATAAGGTGCGCCAGATATAGAAACCATTTCATCGCCAGATTGAAGAAGTCCGAACAATGTAAGCGATAAAGCATGGGTGCCTGACACGATAAGTGGGCTGACGATGGCTTGGTCACATGCAAAAATATGTGCAAAAATCTTGCACAATGTATCCCTGCCAATATCATCATATCCATATCCGTTGGTTGGCGCAAAGTGTCTTTGTCCAAGGTTGTATTCCTTGAATGCGTCCAAAACTTTGGCTTGATTGAAAAGTGCAATATCTTCTACATACTCAAATTGTGCATGTAGATTTTTTTGTGCATCATTTACTAACTTTGTTGCTACGTCTGAAAAATACATTTTATTCCTCTATAAATTTTGTTATATATTGGTCTAGCTCGGCTAGGTCTTGGTCTATGTTTATCCATTTGGCGAATTCATAACGCCTTAGCCAACTGAGTTGCCTCTTGGCATAGTGGCGAGAATTGAGCTGGATATTGTATTTGACTTGGTCAAGTGTGGCATCGCCTTCAAAGTAATCTTTGAATTCTTTGTAACCAATGGCTTGCATACTTTGGCACTCCCAATCCACAAGCGAATTGTCTAGCAAACCTTGGATTTCGCCCACAAGTCCAATGTCGAACATGATGTCAACTCGCTTGTCAATTCGGTTGTATAGGTCGGCTCTATCTCTATCCAAAGCAATCATGCAAATATCATAGTCTGGATTTAGAATTTTTTCATTCTTGCTGGACTTGATATCTCCACTTGTTAGATAAATCTCCAAAGCACGGATAAGTCGCTTGGTATTGTTTGGGTGAATTTTGTCAGCTTCGGCGCTGTCCAATTCTCTAAGTCTTTCGTGCATTTTCTCTGCTCCGATTGTCGCAAGTTCTTCTTCGAGCTGTTTGCGAATGATTGGATTGGAGTTGGAAAAGAAAGACAACTGATAGACAAGTGCATCAATATAAAGCCCTGTACCACCTACAATGACTGGAATTTTTCCTGCTTGGTGTAGGTCTGAGATGATTGATTTTGCCATATCAGCATATTCACTCACCGAAAAGCTTTGGCTAGGGTCGATGATGTCAATCATATGGTGCGTAATGCCTTGCATTTCTTCTTTGGTGACTTTGGCTGTGCCTATGTCGAGATGCTTATAAATCTGCATGCTGTCGCAAGATATGACTTCGCTTCCCAATCGCTTGGCAATATCAACACCTATTTTTGTTTTTCCACTTGCAGTCGCTCCTGCAATAATAATTATTTTGTTCATACAATCCTTTTGAAAAGTTTGTCTAGTTGGGTGCGAGTTAGTTCGACAACTGTCGGTCTGCCATGCGGACATTGCATAGGAATACCTTTGTTCATATTGTCTACCAAACTGCGAATTTGTGCATCGTTGAGTTTATCACCTGATTTTATAGCTGACTTGCAAGCTAGCTGAGCTAGGCGGTCTTTGATAAGATCGGATTTTTTGAGCGATGCTGTAAAATTCTTTTCGTTGAGAATGTCATCAAAGAACTTGTCCAAATTGATATCGCTGAGCAAACTTGGTATCGAGTCAACCTTGAAACTAAGTCCGCCGAACTCTTGGATATCAAAACCAAAACTGGTCAAATAGTCCAAAATGCTGTTCATATATTCGTACTGAGCATTATTACACTCAATTATATGTGGTATAAGCATTGGCTGTCGAGCAACTTGGCTTTGGTCAATCTTTTCAAGAAGTTGGTCATACAATATTCGCTCGTGGCAAGCATGTTGGTCGATGATAAATGCCTTGTCGGCAAGCTCCAATATCAAATATGTATCGAAAAGTTGTCCTACAATCTTGTATTCTGGTGCAAGCGCTTGCTCGATTTGCTCGAACAAACTTGACTGAGTATAATCATATTTGTTGCTTGCAATTGGTGAATGCATCGAAAGATTGTCACTTAGCTTGTCGAATGATTTGCGATCTGCAAAACTGCTTGATGACTTGGTTATATTGCCAATTAAGTTTTCTTGAGCCTCGATTGCTTGTCTAAGTTTTGGGTCGTTTATCTCTAAGTTATCATTATTTTGAGAAAAACTCTCCATTATATCAGCCACATCGTTGTGTTGCAATTTAACTTGATTGTTGGAATTGTCAACATTAGTATTGGTTGAAAAATATTGGCAATCTTGCTGATTTTTTTCGGCAAAAACAACATTTTCTATGGAATTATTTTGGTTGTTATTATATTGCTCAGTGTTATATTGTCCAATTACCATATTGGAGCTTTGGGTAGCCAAAGCTTTGGAAATTGTGTGATAAACACGAGAAAAAATGCGTTGATTGTCAGCAAAACGGACTTCCTTTTTGTTTGGGTGAACGTTGACATCAACATCTTCGAACGGCATAATAATGTTGAGAATATAGACTGGATAACACCTCTTCATCAAGATATTGCCGTATGCCTGTATAACAGCCGTTTGGATAGTCGTGTTGGTGATTGTACGGCCGTTGACAATGATAGTTTGGAAAGATCTGTTGTGCTTGGACAAAGTCTTGTCACCCGTATAACCATACACCCTTATGCCATCATAAGTGTCATCAAAAGCTATCATTTTGTTGGCAATGTCGGTAGAATAAATGGCATATATAGCATTTTCTAGTCCACCATTGGTCTGGAAAACAACCTTGTCATCACTAGTATATGTGAATTTGATATCAGGATTGGCAAAGATAAGTTCGGTCACAACAGAGCTTACTATGCTCTCTTCTTGCTTAGGTTTTTTCAAGAATTTGCGTCTAACTGGAGTGTTGAAAAATATGTTTTCTACTTGGATTTTTGTGCCTTGTTTTGCTCCAATTTGTCCTTTATCTACGAGTTTTCCGCCATCAATTTGAATATATTCGCCTACCGCATTGTTGGTTGTTTTGGTCGAAATGTTGACTTGGGAAACTGCCGTAATCGATGCAAGTGCTTCGCCTCTAAATCCCAAAGTCGAGATGTCATCAAGGTCTGCAGCTTCTTTAATCTTGGAAGTCGTGTGTGGCAAATAGCAAATAGCAAGGTCATCTGAGTCGATACCTACACCATTGTCGGCGACTACAATGCTAGTCAATCCGCCATCTGTGAGCGAGATATCTATCTCGGTTGCCCCTGCATCTATTGAGTTTTCTACCAGTTCTTTGACAATCGATGCCGGTCTTTCGACAACTTCGCCTGCCGAAATCAAATTGTAAACTGATGAGTCAAGTATATTTATCTTTGGCATAATTCACCTATTAGTCTTTGATAATGTCAACGAGTTCTCCAAGTTTGACTATTGCTTGGAGTGGTGACAAGCTGTCAACATTGATATTTTGCAATTCTTTTACAACTTTTTGAGCCAAGCCATCATCAACTTTTTCGGCTTGTTCTACAAGTGGCATATCCCATTCTTGTTGGGTTGTGAGCGGATTTTTCTCCAAAGTCTTGGATATTTCTTTTGCTCTTGCAACTACGCTCTTTGGTAGTCCTGCAAGTTTGGCAACTTCGATACCAAAGCTTTTGTTGGTGCCGCCTTTGACAATTTTGTGAAGGAAAACTACCCCTTTGTCACGCTCGGTTGCCAAAATCTTGTAGTTTTGGACACCTTCAACCACGCCTTCAAGCTCAGTTAGTTCGTGATAGTGAGTTGAAAACATTGTTTTGCATCTAACTCTTTTGGCAACATCTTCCATAACTGCACGAGCAATGGCAAGTCCATCAAATGTCGATGTGCCTCTGCCTATCTCGTCTAACACAAGCAAGCTTTTGATGGTTGCGTTCTGAAGTATGGTGGCAACTTCGACCATTTCCACCATAAATGTACTTTGACCGTAAGCCAAGTCATCGCTAGCACCAATACGAGTAAAAATTCTGTCCAAAACTGAGATTTGTGCGGATTTGGCTGGAACAAAACAACCTATGTGCGCCATAAGTGCAATGAGTGCAACTTGTCGCATATATGTGCTTTTGCCTGCCATGTTCGGACCTGTGATAATCATTGCACGATTTTGGTTGTTGTCGAGCAAGGTATCGTTTGGCACAAAATCGCCTTTGGTAGAGAGTTTTTCTACTACTGGGTGGCGACCGTCAACAATATTTATGGCGTCGATTTTGTCGCTTACAACAGGCTTGGTATAATTGCCATTTACAGAAACTTCTGCAAAGCTGAGCAAAGTGTCCACAATGGATATACTTCTGGCGGTTGACAACAATTTTGGCACAACTTTCAAAAGTTGTAGTTTTAGTTCTTCAAAAATTTTGCTTTCGAGTGCTATTGATTTTTCGGTTGCGCCAAGGAGCTTGTCTTCTATTTCTTTTAGCTCTTGGGTGATGTATCTCTCACCTGTGGTAAGTGTTTGTTTGCGTTGGTATCTGAATGGCACTTTGTCCACTGCACCCTTGCTGACTTCGATATAATATCCAAAAACTTTGTTGTAACCTATCTTCAAAGTCTTGATGCCTGTCTGTTCTCTCTCGGTAGCTTCAAGCTCGCTGAGCCATGTTCTGCCCTGAGTCTTGGCATTGCGATAATTGTCAAGCTCGGCATTGTATCCTGCTTTGATATAGCCACCATCTTTGGTCAATGCTGGTGGATTGTCATCAATCGCTTGGTCAATCAATGTTTGGATATCTTGCAATTCATAAATGCCTGCATTGCAACTTTGGAGCAAGCCACTGGTGGTATTTTGGAGCAAAGTTTTGACAGCAGGAAGTGATGCCAAAGATTGTTTGATTGCTACAAAATCTCTTGGATTGGTGTTGCCATAAGCAAGTCTAGATGCCAATCTTTCGATATCTTTGATATTGGACAAACATTCGATAAGATTTTTGCGAATTTTTCCTTTGTCTACCAATTCTTGCACGCTGTCCAATCTTTGATTGATTGCGTTGCAATCTCTGAGTGGTTGCTCTATCCAACGGCGAATATTTCTACCGCCCATATTGGTACAAGTGTTGTCAAGCACCCACAAAAGTGTAGCTTTCTTAGAGCCATCACGATTGGATTCTGTAAGTTCTAAGCTGCGGCGAGTGTTGGCATCAAGTATCAAAAATTTGTTGTTTTGAACATATTTGATATTGTCAATATGTGGCAACGAACGCTTTTGGGTCTCATTGAGATAATTGACTATTGCTCCACATGCCCCAACTGCCAACTTTTTATCCTCGAACTCGAACTTGGCAAGTGTAGATATGTTGAGTTGCTTGGTCAGAAGTTTGTAAGCTGTGTCATAGTTGAATGCCCAATCAAAATAAGTGCTTATCTTGGATATTTTGCCCATACTAATAGATTGATTGTCTTTGAAAATATCGCTGCCATAGGCATTGGATATGATTTCTCTTGGGCTGAGTGTGACCAACATATCTTCGATTTGGGATATGTTGTTCCAACTTGTTTGGAGTGTGTTGAACTCTCCTGTCGATATATCTATCCATGCCAAACCATATTCTGTCTTGGTCACATTAAGGCAAGCAAGATAGTTGTTGGTTTTTTCTTCGAGAATGTTCTCTTCTACGATTGTGCCCGGAGTGATAACTCGCACGACATCACGCTCTACCATACCTTTGGAAGTGGCTGGGTCGGACAATTGTTCACAAATTGCGACTTTGTATCCTTTGGTGATGAGCTTGGATATATATCCATCAACCGCATGGTAAGGAACGCCACACATAGGCGCACGCTCTTCAAGCCCACAATCTCTGCCGGTAAGTGTAAGATCCAACTCTTTGCTAGCAGTCACAGCATCTTCGAAAAACATTTCGTAAAAGTCACCCAATCGGAAAAACAATAGCGCATCTGCATATTTTTCTTTGAGTGTGAGATAAAATTTCATCATTGGAGAAAGTGCCATAATTACTCCTTTATACTACCAAATAGTGATGCTGACTGAGTTTTTTCTATCTTAACATCAACAAATTTGCCGATGAGATCAGCATTGCCTTGGAAGTTGACAAGTCTTCCTGTGTCAGTTCTGCCACATACAAAGCCTTCTTTCTTAGGATTGATATCCTCGACCAACACTTCGAAAACTCCGCCCTCGTAAGTCTTGGATATTGCTTTGGTAACTGCATTTTGTTCTTTGATGAGTCTTTGGATTCTGTCCTTGGACACTTCGGCTGGGACTTGTGGCATAACGGCAGCTTTGGTGCCACGGCGTATTGAATATACGAAAGTAAATGCACTGGAAAATCCTACACGGCGTACAATGTCCAATGTGTCTTGGAAGTCCTCTTCTTCTTCGTAAGGAAAACCAACCATAATGTCGGTTGTGATACCGCAATCAGGGATTTTCTTCTTGATGTCATCAATGATTTGAAGATAGTGGTCACGTGTATAATGCCTGTTCATCAGTTGAAGAATTTTGTCTGAGCCTGATTGGATAGGCAAGTGAATGTTGTTGCAAATGCTCTTGCTGTCTGCAATTATGTCGATGATATCCATATTGATATCCTTTGGGTGCGAGGACATAAATCTAACTCTGTGCTTGGTGTAATCATCAAGTTTGGCAATGTTTTCGAGCAAACGAGCAAAATTGTCGCCGTTGTCTAGATTGCTACCATAAGAATTGACATTTTGTCCGAGCAAAGTAATTTCTTGATAACCTTGGTCAAGCAAACTCTTGAATTCGTCCATTATATCGCTCATTTTGCGAGAACGCTCTCTGCCACGAACATAAGGCACAATGCAATATGTGCAGAAATTGTTGCAACCATACATAATATTGAGCCATGCGTTGGTCCCACTGGTACGATAAACTGGTTGATGCTCAACGATTGCTGGATTTTCGTTGGGGTCAATGAGGATTGATTTGTGGCGATTGTTGACTATGTCAAGTACACATTCGCCCAACTTGTCAAGATTGTTTGTACCCAAAATTATATCGATAAATGGGAATTTTTCTTTGAGCTGTACCCCTGCCATATCTTGCTGCGTCATACAACCAACGACTGCTACAATGAGGTCGGGCTTAGACTTTTTCAAATGTTTGACAGCGCCAATGTTGCCAAGGGCGTGTTTTTCCGCATTATCTCTGATACAACAAGTGTTGAATACAATAATGTCAGCTTCTTTGGAATCTTTTGTTTCTGTATAGCCAAGATATTCTAGCGTGCCGGCAATTTTTTCCGACTCGTGAATATTCATTTGGCATCCATAAGTAATAATTTGATATTTTTGCATATAACAAGTATAACGAAAAAAAAGGAAATTGACAAGTCATATATTATAATAAAAATGAGTAAAAATGCAAGAAGAAAATTTTTGAAGATATTTGGGATAGCTTTGGTGTCACTTTTGGTAGTACTGGCGACATCTGCAAGCGTATTTTTTGGGTATTTGTATCTTGGCGGTGAAGATATAGATATGGCAAAATTGGACAAGCTTGAAGCTCAAGTTGTCTTGCTCGACAAAGATGAACAACCTATCGAATATATGGACAACAAATATTTGAAAAATGGCGACGCAATACCTGCCGATTTGGTCAATGCTTTTGTTGCGATAGAAGATAAACGGTTTTTTAGACACAAAGGATTGGACTATTATCGTATAGCTGGTGCAATGGTGAGCAATCTAAAAGGAAATCATTTGCAAGGCGGTTCAACAATCACCCAACAACTTATCAAGAATACAATGCTCTCTGGACAAAAAACGTTGGAGCGTAAGTTCAAAGAAGCTCAGCTTGCAATCAAGCTAGAAAAAAGTTTTGACAAAAATGAGATAATGCGTATGTATCTCAATGCACTTTATTTTGGTAGTGGCGAATATGGAGTTGTCAATGCTGCAAGAAGATTTTTTGACAAAAGCTTGGACGAGTTGAGCTTGGAAGAATGTGCTATGCTGGCAAGCATTGTAAAAAGCCCTACCAAATACAATCCGATATATCACTATGACAATGCAATATCTCGTACAAAGGTCGTTTTGCAAAAAATGCAAGAATTGGGTTATGTAAGAACAAATGATTATAAAAATATGGATATTATTATCAAAAACAAGTTAAATGAGAACAATATTTACTCGAACTATGTCGAAAACGCAATATTGCAAGCATCGACCTTGCTTGGCATTCCTGCTGATGAACTTGCATATCAAGATATAAAAATATGTACCTATCTCGACAAAGCTGCTCAACAAAATATGTATAATATTGTCAATGTAAGTGATTTTTATGAAGATGAAAATCATTTAGGTATAGGCATTTTGGTAGACAATGCCACTCGTGGCATAACTGCATTTTGTTCCAAAGATGATGTGGATTTGTTTTCATTCCGTAGACAACCTGCCTCAACTATCAAGCCACTTGTAAGTTATGCACCTGCCATTGATATGGGAATTGCTCACCCACTATCCCCTATCCTTGATGAAAAAACTTCTTTTGGAGATTATTCTCCCAACAATTATCGCCAAAATTTTGTCGGATGGACCAATATAAAAGATAGCTTGATAAACTCTTACAATATTCCGGCTGTAAAATTGCTGGATTTGGTTGGTATAGAAAATGCCTGCAAATATCTAAAAGATATGGACTTTGAACTAGATAAAAATGATTTGGGTTATCCGTTGGCTCTTGGCGGTATGACTTATGGTACAACAATGCTAGAATTGGTGGGCGGATATTGTACTCTAGCCAATATGGGAGAATATCAACCAATATCTTTTGTTAAGTCAATCCACGGCAACAATATGCTTTTCGACAACTCAAAAACTGCTCCAAAACAAGTTTTTAAGCCCACTACAACATATTTTGTAAATGATATGATGAAAGATTGTGCCCAAAATGGTACGGCTCGTAAACTTAGCTCATTTGATTTTGAGCTATGCCCCAAAACAGGAACAAAATCTGCGACAGATAAAAACTTTAATACCGATGCCTACAATATCTGTTATACCACTAGGCACACAATGTTGTTTTGGCAAGGCGGAAAAGACAACAATCACCCTATGAGTAAGTCGGTTACTGGCGGTGGTCGCCCAACTTTGATGGCAAAAAGTATGCTATCAAATATATATGATGATACAAAACCTGCAAAATTTGATACTCCAAACGGATTGGTTGAAAAGAAAATTGACAAATATGACCTGCAAGTCAACCACAAGCTAACCCTAACAAGTGACAACACACCTAGCAAGTTTTCAATCAAAGCGTACTTTGACAAAGAAAATTTACCAAATGAGATTGACACTACTTTCGACAATTTGTCAATCCAAGACTTCCAAACTCGCAACGAGGGTGACAATATTGTTATATCATTTTTTGCCAATCCAAGGCTCGAATATGTGCTGTATCATAGGAATATGCTGTCAAAAGAAGATATTTTGCAAACAATCAAAGACAGACAAGGCAAAGTCGAGATAACTATCAAGAAAAATCATTCTGCAAAACTTTTCTTCGACAAATATACTCTCATAGCTAGATATTTAGATGATGACAAAAACTATATTGTCGGTGAGCCTTCAAGTTTTTATGATTTGTAAACATATGACTATCAAAACGCCGTTTGACTAAAACATTTAATAAGCAAAGACTGAAAACTTTACACAAAGCAAAACGCACCATATAGGTGCGTTGGTGTTTTGATTTTGATAAATGTAATCTTCTAAAATTCTCTTTCTAGATTGATAATTTCTACATTTTCGATAGCTTTGACTACCAATTCTTCAAGATTGGCAATCTTTGCTTGTTCTTTGATTGCGACATCGAGCGATGGCTTGATGACAGGATATTTTGGCAAAAATACCGTACAACAATCTTCGTATGGAAGTTCACTTAGCTTGTATGTGTCAATCTTTTCGGCAGTTTCCATAATCTCATATTTATCCATACCAATGAGTGGTCTAAATACTGGCAAGTCCTTGACAGCTTGGTTGGTTACGGTGATACTTTGGGAAGTCTGAGAAGCAACTTGTCCCAAACTTTCACCAGTGATGAGAGCAACACAATTGTTGTTTTTGGCAACTCTTTCGGCAATATCAACCATAATACGACGCATGATTGTGATCATATAATCAGCACGGCAATTTATATGGATTTGTTGTTGAATGTCAGTAAATGGCACTACAAAAAGCTTAACTTTGCCACAATATGCGGTGAGCTTTTGTGCAAGGTCAACGACTTTTTGCTTGGCAAGTTCGCTTGTGTGTGGGTAGCTGTGATAGTGGATTGCATACAAGTCCATACCTCTCCTTGCCATTCTCCAACCTGCAACAGGACTATCAAAACCGCCACTAAGTAGCAACATTCCACGCCCAGCTGTGCCAACAGGCATACCTTGCGCACACATAATCTTGTCTGAGAAGATATAAGAATAGCCTTGCTCTCTGATATCTACCTTGATTTCGCATTTTGGGTGAGATAGGTCAACTTTTAGTTTTGGATTTTTACTCAAACAATAACCGCCCAACATTTGTGCGATTTGCATAGAATTTTTGTCCAAACTTTTGTCTGCTCGATTTACACTTACCCTAAATGTAGTAGGCTCTGTTGGTGTATATTCTTGAACGACTTGCCCCATAAGCTCATATTCGGACTTGATTTTGGTAGCAATACTTAGGCTGTGCAAACCAAAAACTTTGGTAAGTCTAGAGATAAGTTCATCTTGAATATCTTCATCATAATCTTCGATATAATATCTGTTTTGAGTTTTGACAAAAGTATAGTCAAGCCCCTCAAGACTTTCTTTGATATTGGATATGAGTTTGTTCTCAAAATAATTCTTGTTCTTTCCTTTCAAGAAAAGTTCGCCATATCTTAGCAATAAAACTTTTTTCATGTTTCACCTTTATTTTCTTTGATATTCTTGAAGTTCGGCAACTACCTTGATGAGTGCCGCAACAAATTGGTCAATTTCTTCCTTGGTGTTGCTCTCATTCCAACTGATACGCAACATTCCTTCTGCATAATCATTGTCAATGCCCAATGCTTGCGGTATACGATGATGAGATTTGCGAGCCGAACATGCCGAGCCTGTGCCAACAATTATACCTGCTTGCTCCATACAATGAGTAACCACTTCACCACGCACGCCCTTGATAGCAAAGCTCAAAATATTGCCCACGCTATGCTCGGTATCGGTATTGAAAAGTATATCATCAAAGCTTTCGGCAAGCTTTTGGTAAGCATAAAGTTGGAGTGACTTGATATGCTCCGCATTGGCTTTTAGCGAAGAAAAATTCTTTTCAACCACACTAGATAAAGCCATAATACTGGCTACATTTTCGGTTGCCGAACGGATATTTTCTTCTTGACCACCGCCAAAAATGATTGGTCGCAAGGTCAAGCCTTTCTTGACAAACAAAAATCCAATGCCTTTTGGTCCATGCACTTTGTGACCTGATGCCGAATACATATCTACGCCAAGAGTCTTAACATTGACAGGAGTTTTGCCATATGCTTGGACTCCATCACAATGAAAAAGTGCATAAGGCGACTTAGTTTTGACAAGTTTGCAAAGTGATTTTATATCATTGAGAGCGCCTGTTTCGTTGCAAACATGCATTATAGACACAAGCACAACGCTGTCATCGACAAGTTTTTCAAACTCTGTCATATCAATTCTTCCAAATCTGTCGGTTGGTGCGAATACGACTTCATAGCCACGGCGAGATAGCTCTTGGGCGGTGTTGTAAATTGCTGAGTGTTCTACATTGGACACAATCACCTTGCCTTTTTTGCTCTTGATTGAGCAAAGCAATGCCAAGTTGTCGGATTCTGAGCCTGAGGCGGTAAATATTATTTCTTCTTTGGTTGCTCCGATTGATTTTGCAATCGTGTTGCGTGCCGACTTGATGCAGTTGGTCACTTCTAGTGCCTTAGAATACAATGCCGATGGATTGTAAAAATTGTCTACCCCATATTGTTGGTAGGCATCAAGGCAAATTTTGTCCATTTGAGTGGTCGCTGCATTGTCAAAATATATCATTTGTACACCTATTTAGCATGCAATAGCCGTATTCATCTAGTGCTATCACATAATTTTTGCTTTGATATTCTATCATATATAAATCAAAGTGGCAAGGCTTTGAGCAAAGCCAAATCGGCTTATATGATTTCTCTTCTTCACTATACTGCTTTATGTTGGAGATTTTGTCATAATCGATACATACAGCTTTTGGGTGATAATATGAAAAAACTTTGGTGACAATCAGCTTGTTTTCATCAAAGTTGTAGTCATATCTACATGTCAAAAATGTTGAACATATCCTAACAAGTAGCAGTGCCAAAAATACACCAACAGCTTGTAATACTCGTGGCAAAAGTCGCTCTACAATACCTGAGATAAATACCCAAAAATTGGCAAAATCAAATATCAATGCCGCCGCCAAAATAATGAGTTTTAGCGGTTTGAGTTTGTTGTTTTGCAAGCTATATCTATGTTTCATTCTTTGAATGTGGCGATAGTCACGCCAGCATCTCCTTCCCCAAAATTGCCCAATCTGAATGTGGATACATAAGGACTAGTTTTGAGATAGTCAGCCACCGCCTTGCGAAGAATGCCACTACCTTTGCCATGCACAATTCTCACCTCACTGTATCCGTGCAATATAGCATCGTTGAGGTATTTTTCGAGATTGAACAAAGCCTCTTCCACTCTTTGACCAATCAAATTGATTTCTTGTTTGACATCATCATTGTGCAAAATTCGCTTAGTTTTGGCTACATTTGGTGCTTTTTTGGTGGCGTTTAGTTTGATTTTTACCGCATCTTTTAGCTTTACATTGGTAGTGATTATGCCTGCTCTTATGGTCAATTCCTTTTTCTTTGGGTTGACATATAGCACATTTGCGGTAGTTTTAAGTGATTCGACATAGATATTGTCACCTACTTTGATTTCGCCATCCAATTTTTCATACTCTTTATCAGACTCTTCCACTGCCAACTTTTCAGTCAATTTTTTCTTGATTTTGCGAGCCTCGAACAATGCCTGTTCATCACCCAATTTGACAAGTTCTTTGATTTCGTCAATGAGTTCATCTGCTTCATCGGTATAATCTCTTAGCAATTCTTTGGTGTTTTTGGCAAGTTTTTCATCAAGTTTTTGCTGCTTGAGAACAAGTTCTTCATTGAGTTTGATGTTTTCGCTCTTTAATAATTGTATTTGGGCGTGAGTTTTGGCAATCTCTTCTTTGATATTTTCTGCATCTCTTCTTGATTTTTCAGCCGAAGCGATAACTCGGTCGAATGAGATTTTTTCATCATCGAATTTGCTCTTTGCATTGTTGACAATGCTCATATCAAGACCAAGACTTTGTGCAATTTCCAATGCTTTGGAACTGCCTGATATGCCCACCAACAACTTGTATGTTGGCATAAGTGTAATTGGGTCAAAGTCCATACTTGCAACGCTTACGCCGGCTGTTGCATAGGCATATTCTTTGAGTTCGTTATAGTGGCTAGATGTCATTATGACACACTTTTTGGCTCTCAAAAACTCAATGATACTGACCGCCAAAGCACTGCCTTCGACTGGATTTGTACCACCGCCCAATTCATCTAGCAAACACAAACAATTGTGAGTTGCTTTGTTGGTAATATCAATAATGTTGACTATGTGCGATGAGAATGTAGACAGGTTGTCCTCGATGCTCTGATTGTCGCCAATGTCGCAAAATACATTGTCAAATACTGTGATGAGCGAGCCTTCTTGACAAGGAACAAATAGCCCTGACATACCCATCAAACATACAAGCCCTACAAGCTTCAAAAGTACAGTTTTGCCACCAGTGTTTGGACCAGTGATGACCATTGTATCAAAATCTTTGCCTATTTCGATGCTTACAGGCACTACTTTTGTAGGCGAGATAAGCGGATGGCGACCGTTTTTGATGTCAATATGTCCATTGGAATTGAGCGTTGGCCGAGTTGCTTTGATAGACCTAGAATATTTTGCTTTGGCAAAAATGCTATCGAGCATTATACAAGTGTTGTAAGTCTGAGTTAGTGGCAACAAAATATCCGCTATATCTTGCGAAAATTTGCGAAGAATATTCTCTATTTCCTTTTCTTCATCGAGCATCAAGCCTTTTAGCTCGTTGTTTAGATTGACAATAGCGATTGGCTCAATATAAATAGTGGACTTGGTCGCTGATTGGTCATGTACTAAGCCTTCAATATGGCTTCTATACTCGGCTTTTACTGGCAAAACATATCTATCGTTGCGGACAGTGATAATGCTATCTTGGAGATATTTTGAGTTGCCATCACTGAGATAACTGCCCAATTTTTGGACAATTTTGTCATTGATAAGTCGAATGCTACGCCTTATATCTTTGAGTGCATAAGAGGCATTGTCGCTTACTTCGTTGTTGGACAAAAATGATGAACTAATGCTATCTTCAAGCGATTTGTCTTGATACAGCACACTGCCAATATCCTTTATATCTGAAAGTCTGTCATCGTTTGCCAATGCAAAATTCTTGATAATCGAATGGGAAGAATGTAATAGCTTGGCAACTTTCAAAATATCTTCGATAGATAGCGTTGCTCGTTTGTCTAATGCTTGCAAAATCTCAGTCATATCATCGAAATAAATGCTTGGACTTATGGTAAGCTCGTGCAAAATAATATCTGCTTGCTCGGTCAAGTCAAGTTGATATTTTGCTTCTTTTATATCTGTGCTTGGTGTAATATTTAGGATAAATTCTTTGGTGGGTTCAGAATGTGCAAAAGCAGACACTCTTTGGAGTATCTTGTCATATTCTAGCGTGATAAGTGACTTGTTTTCTATCAATTTACACCCCTAAACAAGTGTCCGCAAGTAGAATTTTCTTGTTTTGTGCCACTTTTTGACAAATAATCTGCCAAAACTTGCTTTGCAGTTTGTTTATCTAATTGTACCATATTTATATAATTTTGATAAGGTATTTTATCGAATTTTCCTCTTATATCTACTATGTTTGGATTGTACAAATTGAAATAGCAATGATTTATTTTGGTGCGTTTTACAAGATAAGAACACTTTTTGTCCTTATAGTAAAAATCTCCTGCATATTTGCAAGTTGAGCATGTGCAATTCGTATTCAGCTGAACAGGACAATGCGACAAGGTCATCACAGGTATATATCCATAGGAGAAAACGCATATTTTGCTCTTGTCCAATTCTTTCAATTCTTTTGTATTGAGTTCTACAGATGCTATTGCATAATCAAGTTGTAGATTGGTCAATGCTTGATTGTTGTAGATATTCAATCCTATTCCGCCTATTGCTGCAAGGTTGTACTTCTTGGCAAGTGATATTGCATAGATATTGTCGCACACTATGCCATTGACCCACTTGCTTGATTTTTGAACAAAGTTTTCAACAAGTTCAAAGTCTTTGCCTCTTGCAATTTTTGGCAGCTTAATATAAGTATGATTTATAATATCCTCATTTTTATTCTCATTTATGAGATAATTTAGAACAATATCTATATTTTTGTCGTCAAAGCTCTCTATATCAATGACAATATTAGCGTTATCCTGAATATATTTATCAATCACATAGGTATTGTTCACTTGGACAAATACTCTGCTCTTGTCTACATATTTTGATTGATAGTCAACTGGTAAATACTTAGAATAATCAGCCGTTTGCATATTCTTGGCATAGTCTGACAAAATATTGCTTTCGAGTTGTTCAAGCACTTGTCTTCGCAAATTGTTGAGCATTGATGTTGGCAAGAATGCACTTTCATCAATATCCAACTCTATTCCGCCCAACTCAAAGTTACTCTCACCTAGCCTAGAAAGCGATTTTTCAAATTGTGAACCATTTAGAGAATATTTGGTTGACATTTCCAAAATATCCCCTTCTACGCTAGCTTTTTGATTGCAACTTCTAGCGGTTAGTATGACATTTTTGTCTACTTTGGCAACAAGTGAAAAATCAACTCTTAGCCTTGGGCGAACATTTTTATATTTTTCGACTTGTACACTATCCAATGTAATATATACTTTCGCACCAACAGGTACATTTTGATTGCAAGGAATAACAATAAGTCCGTTTTTGTAGTTTACGGCGGTCACGCTCATGCCTGCAAGCTCATTTTTGCCAACAATTATCTTTATTCCATCACCTACGTTGAGTGCCTTATTTGATTTGATAGTCAATGTTTTGGCTTTGCACGATACAACTTCACCTACATAATCGCCGATATTGCCCTGTATATCTATGCTCATTATCTCTTTGGTATTGTTGTAGTTGTATCCACCTGAGAAGTTGCCACGGTTGTAAGCACGATACAATCTAGACATTTTGGCATTGTCAATGCTAGACTTTTTGTCCAAAATACTGCGATAAATACTCACAACTTCGCCAACATAATGAGGTTGTTTGAGCCTTCCTTCTATCTTCAAACTGTCTACACCGAGAGATAACAACCTGTCCAACTTGTGCAAAAAGCATTGATCAGAGGTAGAAAGCAAGTATTTTGGCGGATTGTTGTTCAAAGTTGTGGTATAGGCAAGTCTGCAAGGTTGATTGCATCTGCCACGGTTGCCACTGTCACCATTCATAAAACTTGACATCAAGCAACCGCCTGAAAAACTTACGCACAATGCCCCATGGACAAAATATTCTATTTCTAAGTTGGTATTTTGTTTGATTTGGAGAATATCACTCTCGAGTGCTTCTCTCGACAACACAACACGGCTAAATCCCATATCTTCTAGAAATTTTGCACCTGCAAGATTGTGAATACCCATTTGGGTACTTGCATGCAACGGCACATTGTACTTGCGGTAAATATCGAGCATTCCAAGGTCTGTGACAATGAAAGCATCAGCTTTGGCAAGACTTGCAACTTGGATATATTTTTCCATATCCGCCATTTCGTTTGGTTTGATATTGGTGTTGAAAGTAATATAAACCTTGACACCAAAAAGATGTGCAAGGTTTATATAATACACTATGTTGTCCAAATTGAAGTTGTCTGCTTTTATACGGGCATTGAACTGGTCAAGCCCCAAATAAACAGCATCTGCACCCGAATAGATTGCAGCATAGAATGATTGTATAGAGCCACAAGGTGCGAGTAATTCTGCCATTTTATCTCAAAGTTGCTCCAAATTCTTGGCTAAGTTTGGTCAAAATACGATTGATTTTGCCATTTACTTCATCTTCAGTCAATGTACGATCTGCGAGACGGAAAATGAGTTTGATTGCAACGCTCTTCTTATCTTGTCCGATTGCAAGAGGATTGCGGTAAATATCAAAGATATATTTGTCGCAAAGCATATTGCCACCGCCTTTCTCAACAGCACGAAGAATATCTGCAGCAAGCACTGACTCATCAAGCACTACTGCAATATCACGCTCAACTGGTGGATATTTGGCAATTTCTTGGAATTTGTAACTGTAATCAGCTACTTCATTGAGGACTTCGAGGTCCAATTCGCATAGATACATTCTATCTTTTACATCAAGACTAGCGGATACGAGCGGATGAACCTCGCCTACATAACCGAGTTTTTTCTCACCAACCATAATATCAGCTGTTCTGCCAGAGTGCATATATGAAATATTTGCACGAACATAATCTACATTCAAACCGAATTTTTGTGCAACAACTTCTACCATTGACTTGATTGCATAATAGTCAGCACCCTCGCCGTACATACCGAATACTAGCATATTGCGTTCTTCAGGTTGGACCGTCATATCATCAGTTGGCAAATACACATGCGAAACTTCAAATAGTCTTGCAGACTTGATACTTTTGAGATAGTTCTTAGCAAGCGCATTGAGCATGCTATAGCTGAGAGTTGTACGCATAACGGACATATCTTCGCCAAGCGGATTGAGTATTCTAACTGATTTGCGAAGTGGGTCGTTTTCTTCCATTCTCAACACATCAAAAGCTTTTGGAGAAGTGAAAGAATAGGTCAAAATTTCGTTGTAACCTTTGGCAACCGCAATTTCTTTCAATATATCTACATTCTTTTGCGCTTGAGTCTTGCCACCGATTGTTTGGTGAGAATTGTCCATAAGTGTGCAGTTGATATGGTCATATCCATACAAACGAATAATCTCTTCTGCAAGGTCGTTGGCATTCTCGATGTCATCTCTAAAACTTGGTTGAACACAAGTTAGAACATTGCCATCAAGTGTTGTCTTGATTTGCAAAGAATTGAGAATATCTACCATTGTTTGTGCTGGCACTTCAATACCTAAAATTGAATTGATTTTGTCAGTTGTCACTTGAATTGTTTGTTCAGATAGATCAACACACTTTTCATCTACCCAACTTCTTGCAATTTTGCCATATCCATATTGGGAAATGAGCGCCAAAGCTCTTTTCATACCCATAGCTTGGCTCTCGAAATCTATACCTCTCTCGAAACGGAAAGAAGAATCAGAACGCAAGTTGAGTTTGCGAGAACTTCTGCGAATGTTATCTCTTAGGAATTTGGCAGACTCGAACACAATATCCTTAGTGTTCTCGTTGATACAAGAATTGCTACCCCCCATAATACCGGCAACTGCACAAGGTTTGTTGGAGTCGCAAATAGCAAGAATTGAGTTGTCGAGTGTGTATTCGTTGTTGTCTAGAGCAACGATTTTTTCATCACGAGCATTACGCACAACAATTTTGCTGTCATCTAGAAATGCGAGATCAAACGCGTGCATTGGTTGACCAATCTCAATCAAAACATAGTTGGTGATGTCAACAATGTTGTTGATAGGTCTAAGTCCAACGGCTTTAAGTCTTTTTTGGATAAGCTCTGCACTTGGAACAATCTTGATATCCTTGACTACTTCTGCCATATATCTTGGGCAAAGCTCGCTGTTTTGTACTTCGACACCTACAAAATCTTTTGTGTCAAAATCTTCTACTTTATATTCAAAATTAGGCATTTTGAGTGGAGTTTTGAGTACGGTAGAAACTTCTCTTGCGATACCCAAAACGCTGTTGCAGTCGCTTCTGTTGGCGGTAACACCAATGTCAAGAATGACATCATCATAACCCAAAACTTCTACAATATCAGTACCTACTGGGAATTTTTCTTTGTTCATAATCAAAATTCCGTACACGCCTGCACCTGCATAATCGGCTTCTGTAAGCATAAGCTCTTCACCTGAGCATAGCATACCGAAAGAATCTACTCCACGAAGTTTGCCTTTCTTGATGACTTGACCTGTTGGCAACAAAGAATCATGCAAAGCAACTGGAACGAGGTCGCCCTCTTTGATATTGTTAGCACCTGTTACGATTTGAACATTCTCTTCAAGTCCAACATTGATTTGGCAAATTTGGAGTTTGTCAGCATCTGGATGCTTGGTGATTTGCTCGATTTTGCCAAGTTTTACATTGCGAAAATTCTTGCCTTGCTCGATAATTTCTTCTACTTCAAAGCCAGCACTAACAAGCTTTTCGCAAAGCTCGTCCAAACTCACATTTATATCTACAAAGTCTTTCAACCAATTTAGTGAAACTTTCATATTATCCTCCTACTTAAACTCTTTGAGAAAACGAACATCGTTGTCGAACAAAATACGCATATCAGGGATACCATATTTGATCATTGCAATTCTCTCAATACCAAGACCAAACGCAAAACCTGTATACTTTGTAGAATCGATGCCGCAGTTGTCCAAAACTTTTGGATTGACAATGCCTGCACCCAAAATCTCTATCCAACCAGTTCCTTTGCATATACGGCAACCCTTGCCGTGACAAACAGAACAAGTTACGTCAACCTCTACACTAGGCTCGGTAAATGGGAAGTATGATGGGCGTAGACGAGTTTTGGTGTTCTCATCAAACAATTCTTGCGCAAACTTTTCAAGAATTCCTTTAAGGTCGCACAAAGTGATATGCTCATCAACAACAAGTCCTTCGATTTGTTGGAACATTGGGCTGTGAGTTGCATCATCATCAGGGCGATATACTTTGCCCGGGCAAATAATGCGGATTGGTGGTTGTTGGTTGGTCATTGTACGCACTTGCACTGGTGAAGTGTGGGTACGGAGCAACATTTCATCACCTACATAGAATGTATCTTGCATATCACGAGCTGGGTGATCCTTAGGAATATTCAAAGCTTGAAAATTGAAAAAGTCAAGCTCTATCTCTGGTCCTTGGGCAATCTTAAAGCCAAGTCCTGTAAAAATATCAATGATTTGGTTTTGTACCAAAGTACATGGGTGCAAACTACCACGTTTGGTTTCACCTGAGTCAAGGGTAATATCCAAAGATTCTTTTTTCATCTTTGCTTCAAGCTCTTTGGCTGCGAGTTCTTTGGACTTGTTCTCCAAAAGTTCACCGATGACATCTCTTGCATGGTTTACGAACTTGCCAATCTCAGGTTTTTGATCAGCAGGAACATCTTTCATACCTTTCAAGAGTGCGGTAAGTTCACCATTTTTGCCAAGGAATTTTACTTTGGCATCGTTGATTTGACTTACGATTTCGCATTGAGCAACAGCTTGTTTTGCATGCTCAATAAGTTTTGTGATTTTCTCTTTCATATTTATCTCCTAAAAAAAATGACACCCCAACATACATTAGGGCGTCATCAACGCTGTACCACCTAAATTCGCTACATAGTAGCCTCTTTATGCTCTAACGGGCGACCGTCCAAGCCTACTTTTAGTTCGGTTGGAAGCTCCAAGGTGAATTCGATTTGCTACGCCAACAACCATTCTCTCAGCCCATGGAATGATCTCTCTTTGTCTAAGACACAAATTTACTTGTCCTTTTCTCAGCTTTGAAATCATTGTAACATTATTTTTTGCTAAAATCAAGGCATTTTTGGCATTTTATATGTACTATATATATTTAATTGGAGAAAGTCGCTTTTGCGGATAAAATGATTTTAATTTTGCTATAAAGATTTCGACACTGAAGAATATCAATAAAAATATTTTTATTGCAAATTTCAATCAAGCGAAAAAAAATTCCAGATAAAATCGCTGCACAACTATTTTTGTAATTCAAGCCACTAGGTCCAACATATCAAAATTTTGGCTACCTCCAAGATAAAACTCAGGAACTTTGCCAACTATAATGCTCTCACATACTATATACGATGTCCGTATATCTACATCACGCACATAAAGTGGCAAAATCATTTGCACTCTTGCTTTTATATCAATATACAAGCTGTGCTTAGTTTGATTTATTCCTGCTTGCTCAAATCTAGACGCAAAATCACAATCAACATTACCCACCGGCATAAGCTGTACTTTTATTTGCTTACCGAACTGAGCAAGCAGCATACTTCCGGTCATTGCAGTGGCAGGCACTTCAAATACTTTGTTTTCACAAAGCGATGTAATCATCTTTTGTGTTTGCTCTATGACATCACAAAGCAATACATTGGCAAGCAACATATTGGTATTGATATATGTCACATTGCCGTTCGAGTCCTTTTGAATATCTATAAAATTGGTATAATCTTGATATATTTCATTTTTCTCCAAGGTGTTGGAAGTGGCAATATTTAGATTGTTGACAAGTTCGACATAAATGTTGGCGCTCGTATACTCATCTACAAAATTGATAAAATTGACTCTTGCATTGCAAGTCATAACAACAATCAAAACTATTGCTGTCACACATAGTACGATTGTAAAAAACTTTCGCTTGACATTGTTTTTGGGTTGATTATTTGACTTGCACTTCACATTATATTGTATGCAGTGACCCATAAAATCTGTCAACACAAATTGTTAAAATTGCATAATAAAAAGTGATATTATTCTAAAAATGCTTTTAATTTAGATATATTCTTAGATATTTATATCTAATGATTATTGATTTACATCTTTTTGGAGTGCGACTTGAAAATCAATGCAAACAAAAAACCAAAGAAAATTGCACAAGTCAAACCAGCACTCACCGCAGCAAGTCCATAAGTTGTCGCCTGCAACAATCCAATTTTTGCACCTTTTATAGCACCCTTTACTAGATTGCTACCAAAGCCAATTATCGGAATTGTTATGCCTGCATGAGCAAAGTTTTCTATCTTGTCGAACAATCCCACCGCTTCAAGTACCACCCCAATGAGCAAAAATGTTACCAATATTCTAGCCGAAGTCATTTTTGTTTTGTTGATAAGAAGTTGTCCTACCAAACACACCAATCCGCCACAACCAAATACTTGAAGATAAGTCAAAAATATATCCATACTATCACCTATTTACAATTTTTCTGCTATATTTTTTTTTAAAATTTTGTAGATATTTTTGTCATTTGTATTGCTTGTATTTTTAGTTTTTTGTATCATTTTTTCACACAAACATTGCAAATACTTTTACAAAATTAACTTTAACGTTGTTTTTCTATCACCACGGCATGCGCAATTGCAGGTATACTCTCGCCTTGCAAAGGCGAATCCTTGGAAAGCAAAGCTCCTGTTGGCACGAACAATATACGTTTTATATCGCCACTCTCGAACAGCTTGTAGATATATTCGCAAAATACCAATGAAGAACAGCCTGCACCAGAGCCTCCTTGCACAGCTTTTTGCTCTTTCGAATAAACCAAACAGCCACAATCATTGAGATTGGGCACATCGATGTCAGCTTGCAAAAGCAAATAATGCAATGTATCCATACCAAACCTGCCCAAGTCACCGGTCAATATCATATCAAAGTCATCAGGACTTTCGCCACTTTCTTTGAAATATTTGTAGATTGTGTCGAATGCTGCAGGAGCCATAACTGCTCCCATATTGTTGGCATCACTGCACTGTAAGTCAACTATCCGACCTATCACATATCGAGCTATATATGGAGAATTTGACGGATTTTTATCAAGCAGAACACACCCGGCACCAGTCACCGTCCATTGCATTGATGGCGTAGGTTGAGTGCCTAGCTCAAGCGGAAAACGATATTGTCTTTCGGCTGTCGCATAGTGCGAACTAGTTACACAAATCACCCTATTCTGATGATTGCTAAGCATATTTGCCCCCACAATCATCGCTTCACCAAAAGTCGAACAAGCATTGTATAGCCCTAGGAATGGAATCTCGAATTCTCGTGCAGAATAACTTGTCGGAACTATTTGATTTATCAAATCGCCACCAATGATACAATCGACCTCACTCTCGCCAATTTTTGCACGTTCTAAACACTGAGAGATGATGTGCTTTTGCATCTTAATTTCTGCCATTTCGTGCGTCATGCAGCCCCACAAGTCATCTTCCATAACATTGTCGACAAACTCTCTTAGATTTCCTGCCGCCTCATACGTGCCACATATCGAGCTGACATACGGCATATAGATTTTGTTATCAAGCTCATAAATATATTTGCCTATTCTCATACTTTCCCCACAATATAATACACAATACCAACGATAGCCGATGAAGTCACACCGCTTACAATGATTGGACCTGCGACCACAAACATTTTTGCCATTGTTCCAAAAATAATGCCTTCTTTGCGAAACTCCATAGCAGGCGACACAATCGAATTGGCAAAGCCTGTGATAGGAATAATTGAGCCTGCGCCTGCGACAGCACCTAGCTTGTCATATAGCCCCAATCCTGTGAAAAATCCGCCCAAGAATATCATAGTCATACTTACCAAAGCTCCAATGTCGGCTTTTTCCCACGTAGGCAACAAGTAGGTATATAGGTCAGCAAATGCTTGACCTATACAACAAATAAGCCCACCCACGACAAAAGCAATAGGCAAAGTCTTCCATTCGCACGACTTTTGAGTATGCGTGCTTACGTATTCGGCATATTCTTTGCTATTTATCATCTACGACCTCCTCGTTTTCGCACGGAATTTTGTAGTTGGTTTCTTTATCTTCGAGGTTGCGACCGAACAACAATTTTTCTAAATCATTTTCCATAAAAATAACCCCTATATGATTGTGACACAATAGGAGTTTTTTATACTATGTTAGCTGATTTCTCAGCATTTTGATTACTTTATTTTCTATCCGAGATATTTGCACTTGCGAAACGCCAAGCAATCGTGCTATTTCGCTCTGGGTCTTATCTCGATAATATCTCAGAACTATAATATTACGCTCTCTATCAGGCAAAGATAGAATTATATCTTTTAGCAAAAGTTTGTCTACCAACTCATCGCTACTTTCGCCATCTGATAGCTTATCTAGCACGCATTGGTTGGATTCATCATCGAACTTGTCATAGATCGAAACAGGATATTTTGAACTATCCATAGCGAACACGACTTCTTGTTCATCAATTTGGAATTGGTCGGCAATTTCTTTAAGTGTAGGTTGGCGGTCATATTGTTGACAAAAGTCCGACACAAAACTTTGAATTTTGCTACTAAGCATTTTGAGCGAACGACTAACTTTGATTGCCCCATCATCACGAATAAAACGCTTGATTTCTCCTGCAATCATCGGCACAGCATAGGTTGAGAACTTTACACCAAAACTTGTATCAAAGTTTTTGACAGCCTTGATGAACCCCAAACAACCTAGCTGTATGAGGTCATCGTATTCTATCTGCTTAGTTTTGTAGCGTTTTGCAACACTTTTAACTAGCGGTAAATTTTCGGTTATCAAGACTTCTTTCGCATTTTCATCGCCCTGCTGCGCCTTTGCAATGAGCGACATTGTTGTTTGATGATCAAACATTGGTACTCTCCACAATATTTTTTTGCATAACAATTTTTGTGCCTTTATCTTTTGTGGAGATTATATCGACTTTGTCCATAAAACTATTGATAAGCGTAAAGCCCATACCACTGTGTTCTTCTTCGGCTTTGGTAGTAAAAAACGGCTGAATTGCTTGGGATATATCCTCTATACCCACACCTTCATCTTCTACAATTATTGTCAAATTGGTATCTTCTATTCGCACTTCGACATATATAAAATTATCGCCGCCGGTCGGATAGGCATGTACAATAGCGTTGGTTATAGCCTCACTTGATGAAGTTTTGATTTCATCGAGCTGTTCGAGACTTGGATTTAGCCCCACGCAAAAAGCCGATATGCAACTTCGTGTAAAAGCCACATTTTCGGTCAATGCTTTTATTTTCATTCTAAATTGATTGTTCATATTTACCTCTCTATGCTATCTTGTTGATTATTGTATAAATACCTGCCGTTTTGAGTATGCGGTCGATATGTGGCGATGGGTGGGCAATATAAATGCACATACCCTTTGCCTTGAGTTTCTTGTATCTGCCAAGCAAAATGCCAATGCCAGTGCTATCCATAAAAGTCAGTCTTGACATATCAAAAATAAAGTTTTGGACAACGGCAAGATCGATTGCTCTATCCAGTTTTTCTCGCACGCTTACTGCACTATATTCGTCAAGCTCGCCATCGAGGCATGCAATAAGCATATTTGGTTGGTGCATAATTTCTATTTTCATAAGCTCTCCTATTGGGTGGTAAAAATATTATAAATATTCTATGATGTCGAAAAATATGTAGTTGTGTCAATTATTGCCAAAATTGGTAATAAAATACTGCCTATGAAGTTATAATTTGCTAGTTATTCGGCAGTTGTTGAAGTTATTTGGAATTGTGTATCTTATATTACGGCGTGTTGAAGCGCAAAAAATACAATAGCTATTGGCCCTACGGAGGCGAATCTAAGCAATGAACAAGGAGCTATAAGAAATTGATTTTATTTTGGGAGGGCATAAGATAACATCGATGACTTTTTTTTGCTGCGATATTAGCAATATAGATTATGTACCTAAAAGGACAAGCGTTGACAATTTCGTTAAAAAGCTTTATAATTTATGTACCTTTTTCGGTACAAAACACTTACTATAATTTTTACATAGTAGGAATACGAAAGTGTTCTTTCTTTATTAAATAAAACAATAACAGAAAACTACCAAGTGCGATATTGGAAGATAAATCATAGAAATTTGGAGCGAAAATAGGATAATACCTAGATCGACTTTTGGTGATAAAACCATTTGAAGATTTTAGTGGAGGGAAAGTAAATGGAAAACAATTGTTATAAAAATATAGAAATTGATTTTTATCCCGCAGGTCATGATGTTTTATTGATTTTAACAGGGCGATGCGGCAGTACGAAAGGCTATAAAAATAAATATGTAACAATTGCGGAAAATATCAAACAAAAATATAATTTTTCTGTATTTGTTGCTGGTATTCCCAAAAATTGTTGGCAGGAGCATCAACAAATATTTTGTGATATCATAAATTATGTTTTAATGCACATTGAACCGAATAGGTTTTATGTAATGGGTAGCTCTGCAGGCGCAAGCCTCGCAATTTGGTATGCGTATATATTTCCAGAAATCAATAAGGTGTTGGCAATAAACCCTGTTCTAAATTTGAATTTACATAAAACGATTGACGGCATAAATAATTTCGGTGGAGAAAGATTGTATGTTATTTCTGGTGACAAAGATCCTTGTGCAAAATGGCAAGGACTTTTGCCGAAAAACGACAAGATAAATACAATCATAATAGAGCGTGCTGATCATCATTTTACAAATATGCTAGATGAATTTATCACATTGCCTGAAATGCTTATTATGAAATCATGATGAAATTGACTCCAGAGAGAATTCTTATACCCCAACCAACAACAAGACGCCCAACAATAACCCTATAAAACAAAAAGTGTATGCAACTTGCTAATTCATGCACTTTTTTGATAGGTATTATCCAATAGTGTCCATAAAGATGAGAAACACCCTTTTCGCAAAGCAAGCTTTCTTTATGGGTTATTATCCCCTTACATGCAAAATGCAGAATGATGACTGCGATGGGCAGAGATGGATTCGCCTTACAGTGAGCTCGCGAACGTGCACATCGTAGACAGAGATGGTGAGATAATAATTTATAAATAAAAAACACACCCTTTACGAGTGTGTTTGGTGGGCAGAGATATGTTGGGTTTGCCGTATTCTATTCAAACTTAATCCGATTAAAAAGTTGCGACAAAGTGTTATTGGAGCGAAGCGTAAATTACCACTTTCGTTTGGTCGCAATCTAGGAGCAGGCACATTCAGCATAAAGAGCTAGCTGAAAAC
>CAMFVQ010000004.1 GCA_945992255.1 uncultured Clostridia bacterium | reverse complement strand
GCTAAGGGGCAGTCTTTCATAAGGATAGTTGCTATGCAAATAGGTAGACAATCCCTCAGTCTTGTTTCCGCTTTCAGCTCCAACAAGCCAGCTCCCTTTACTCAAGGCAGCCGTTTTATACGGATTATTTCTTCGCAAATGAACTTAGTCCCCTCAGAGCGACAGCCGTGTTACTTTGTGTCGCTCAGCTCCCCTTACCATAAGGGGCGCTAAATACAAGGTTGTTGCTTCACAAATGGTGGGAGTGATTGCAAATCAAGTTGTCTTTTTTTGTAGTGTTTTGCGGTTGGTCATATTGGGTATTGGATTGGCATATCATTGAGTGAATGGGGGTGGATATGCTGATAATCAAAAAAATTCTTATTTTGACACAAGTCGAGGATAGCGGTGTGAGCGGAGTTGTAAGAATGGAAAACTTTGGCGGTTGCACTAGCTGTGATATCAAGTTGACAGGTGTAGATGATGACTGGTGGTTGGGAGTGTTCGTGGAAGATGACTTGATTGTGTGTACCAACAAGCAAGGCAAAGTGTATGCAGAGAGGCAAGCCGATTTGTCCAAGCCGATTGTGTGTTTGGTGATGAGGGGCGACAAGGTGGAGAGTGTGGGCTGTGTCAATCACGCTACTTGTCAAAAAGCTACAATGAAAAATCAAATCAAAGAATATCAATCTTGGTACAAACAAGAGTGCAAATTGGCAAGTATGCAAAAAGAAAAAAGCCAACAAGATAGCCAAAAAGTCGATACATATCCACCAAATATACAAGATGACAAACAAAAATCAGTGGCATACGAACAGGTGGAAAATGAGCAAGTGTCGACAGATGAAGAGTGGGTAGCGGTAGAAGATAACGACAAAGCTTCCACCGATGAAGTGGCGGACAATGAGCAAATTTTGCCGTTCGATATGCTAGAATTGGCGGATAAGAGGCAAGACAGCATTACGCAAAATGTCGATGATATGGCTATGCCGAAAGTAAAGCAACAAAAGCAAGAGAAAAAATCAAGCAAACCAAGCGAGTTTTTCGACAGCATAAAAATGCAAATAGACAAATTGTTCACCGACTATGAAAGAGATAGCCAGCTTGAAGAGTTGGTGAGTGGTAGCAAGTGGGTGAGAGTGCCGACAGATGACAGCTATTATGTGGTGGGGGTGATATCGGACAATGATGAGCCTCAACTACTTTGCTATGGTGTGCCAGATGAAGACAACACCAATCCGCCCAAGTGCGACAAGTCTTGCCGTCAGTGGTTGGAAGTGGGAGAAAACAAAGGCTATTGGATGATGTATCAATGTGCAAAGACAGGAAAAATGCTCCAAGATGACCAAGTTGTAAAATAATTGGAAAACAAATTAAGCTAAACCAATCAAAGTAGTAGATAGAATAAATAAAAAGGCATTGTGGAATTCTGCAATGTCTTTTTATTTGGCAAAAATAGCGTACAAAAATCCAATCAATGTAGAATAAAAATTAAACATATATTATTTTGAAAATAATGGCGAAAAGTATTGAATAAAAAGCGATTTTGTTGTAAAATGTTTGTAAATGAAGAAAAAGGAGTTCGTTATGAAAAAGGGTTTTATTACTCCAAAGGAAGCAGTGCTTAGCTTCCAACACGTTTTCGCAATGCTTGGTGCAACAATTCTTGTTCCAATTCTTGCAAATATGAGCATTTCTATCGCATTGATTTCAGCTGGCGTAGGTACTTTAATCTTTTATTTTATCACAAAAAGAAAAGTGCCTGTTTTTTTGGGTTCCAGCTTTGCATTCCTATCTGCACTTATCGCACAAATGGGTGACAAGGGCGAAATAGGCTCTCCAACTTGGAATTATGCTATGGCACAACTTAGTATAGCAGTTTTGTGTACAGGTCTTGTATACGTTCTGTTGTCACTACTTGTCAAAGCAATCGGAAGTGACTTTGTTAGAAAGCTTTTCCCACCTATCGTTGTAGGTCCTGTTATTATCGTTATCGGTATGTGTCTTGCTCCTGTTGCTATCAACAATATGAACGCATCTCACGCTATCGGTGAAGCTGCAACCGCTGTTCAAAAGGCTGGCTACCTTGTTACCGGTTTGTTGACTGCCGGCACAATCGTGGGCGTTGCAGTGTTCGCAAAAGGATTTTTCAAAGTTATTCCTATCCTATTCGGTATCGTGGTAGGATATATCACAGCTTGTTGCTTTGGTATCGTTGACTTCTCGGGCTTGAAGGGTAACAACTGGATTTTGTTCCAACCTGATGTATTCAAACACACATTCGGCTGGTATGCTAGCCTTGGCAAAATTTGGAACAAAGACCTTGTAAAAGTTATTTTGATGTTCGCACCTATCGCTATCGTTACATTTATGGAACACCTTGGCGATATCAACGCAAGCAGTATCGTTTGTGGCAAAGACTTCATCAAAGATCCGGGCGTGCATCGCACATTGCTCGGCGACGGCTTGGCAACAATGGCTGCTGGTCTTATCGGTGGTCCTTGCAACACAACTTATGGCGAAAACACAGCAGTGCTTTCTATCACCAAGAACTACAATCCAAACGTTCTTGCAGTATCAGCGTGCTTTGCTGTCGTGCTCGGCATCTTCTCCAAGTTCGGCGCTTTGCTCGGCACAATACCTGCTCCAGTTATCGGCGGTGCATCACTCATTCTTTATGGTATGATTGCTGCCAACGGCTTGAAGACAATGGTTGAGGCAAAAGTTGACTTCTCAGACAGCAAAAATATGATTGTATGTTCTGTTATCTTGGTTATCGGTATCGGTATGAACGCAGCTGGCGTAACCCTTGACATTGGCAAATATATCAGCTTCTCACCACTTGCAGTGGCTACATTCATTGGTATTTTGCTCAATGCACTCTTTATGGTGACCGCAAAAGGCAAACAAGAATCTGGTCTATCAGGTACTTACGGTGGCGAACTCGTGAACGCTGAAGCAAGCACAGAAGAGGCTGTTGAAGTGGTTGCTGATGCCACAGCTGAAGAAGTTGTTGCAGAACAAGTAGGCGACGAAAAGGCAGAATAATAACAAAAGAAAGACATATCTCATGTCACAAGGAGGAATTATGAAAGATTTTGACAACGTAGTGGTATTCGATCATCCGCTTATCAAACACAAGATTGCACACCTTAGAGATAAGAATACTGGTATGAAAGAGTTCAGAGAGCTCATCGAAGAGATTACTTCAATTATGGCATACGAGGCTCTCAAAGACATTCCTACCAAGACTGTTAAGGTAGAAACTCCACTTGAAGTTTGCGACCAAACAATTATTGTAGAAAAGTCAATCGCCATAGTACCAATTCTCCGTGCAGGACTTGGTATGGTCAATGGTATCCATACACTTTTGCCAACCGCCAAAGTGGGTCATATCGGTATGTATCGTGACGAAGAAACAATGCAACCCCAACCATACTATTGCAAGTTGCCAGAGGGTATCGAGAATATGAAAGTATTCTTGCTCGACCCAATGCTCGCAACAGGCGGTAGTGCAAGTGAGGCTATTGATTTCCTCAAACAAAAGAACGTCAAAGATATCACTATGATGAGCATTATTGCTGCTCCTAAGGGTATCGAAAAGGTTGCAACCGACCACCCAGACGTAAAAGTTTTTGTATCTACACTCGACAGAGAACTCAACGAAAATTGTTACATTTTGCCAGGTCTTGGCGATGCAGGCGACAGATTGTTCGGCACAAAATAATCAAATCAAATATGGGACTTTCCGCAAGGGAGGTCCTATTTTTTTGTAAAATATTTACAAAGATTGTTATTTTTCTAACAATCATATTGAAATAATAATATTTATTTGATATAATAATTATAAGTTTATATTCGGAGGGGAAATATGAAGCCAGAAGATTGCAAGATTATTGATGATATCTTGCTCGCAAATGACAACAATGCGACCAATCTTATCAGCATATTGCAACAAATTCAAAAGCAATTCCACTATCTATCCAGAGAAGTTATGGAATATGTTGCCGGGAAGTTGCAAATCAGCACTGCCAAAATTTTTAGTGTGGCGACATTCTATGAAAATTTTTCACTGACACCAAAGGGCAAATATATTTTTCGTGTGTGCGACGGAACGGCTTGCCACGTGCGTAAGTCTACTGCCGTGCTGAATGCGCTCCGTGGAGAGTTGGGGCTGATTGACTCCAATACGACAGATGACTTGATGTTCACGATTGAGATTGTGTCTTGTCTAGGAGCGTGCGGTCTAGCACCAGTTTTGACACTTAATGATGTGGTTTATCCAGCGATGACCCCAGAGAAAGTCAAAGCTCTCGTCAAGGAGATAAAGGAGAAAGAGTATGGAAAAAATAAATAATCTTGCGGACCTTGATTTGTTCCGAAAGGCAGCAAGTGCAGCCCTTGAAGCCCAAACCAAAAAAGTGTTGGTGTGTGCAGGTACTGGTTGTCTAGCTGGCGGTTCGGAAAAGATTTACAACAGGATAATTGAGCTATGCCGCCAAAGAGGTATCACCGTGCAAGTGTCGCTCGAAAAGCATATCGACCACGAGGGTATCGGTGTCAAAAAGAGCGGTTGCAACGGCTTTTGTGAGCTAGGTCCATTGCTCCGTATTGACCCTATGGGTTGGCTTTATACCAAAGTACAGCTTGCCGATTGTGAAGAGATTGTCGAGAAATCTATCGTGGGCAACGAGCTTGTCGAAAGACTTATTTATGAAAACAATCCGGCGTTTGCCAAGCAAGATGACATTCCGTTCTATGCCAAGCAAACTCGCAGAGTGCTAGCAAATTGTGGACATATTGATGCAGAGGACATTGGCGAATACATTGCTCGTGGAGGATATAAGGCGCTAGGCAAGGCGGTTTTCCAAATGAGTAGCCAAGATATTTGCAACGAAATGAGTGCTTCCAAACTCCGTGGGCGTGGTGGCGGCGGTTATCCGACAGGCAAAAAGTGGGAGCAAGTGGCTCGCCAAAAGCAAGCTCAAAAATATATCGTGTGCAACGGCGATGAAGGTGACCCTGGCGCATTCATGGACAGAAGCATTATGGAAGGCAATCCGCATTCTGTCATCGAGGGTATGATGATTGCAGGTGTGGCGACAGGTGCTGACCAAGGCTATATCTATGTGAGAGCAGAATATCCGCTTGCGGTTGCTCGTTTGCACAAAGCGGTTGACCAAGCCAAAGAATTGGGCTTGCTCGGCGACAATATTATGGGCAGTGGTTTCTGCTTTGATATACATATCAATCAAGGTGCAGGAGCTTTTGTGTGCGGTGAAGGTAGTGCTATGACTGCCTCAATCGAGGGCAATCGTGGTATGCCAAGAGTTAAACCTCCTCGTACAGTAGAGGCAGGCTTGTTCGGCAAACCAACCGTACTCAACAATGTAGAAACATTCTCCACCGTGCCACTTATCATTGACAAAGGGGCTGATTGGTTCTTGGGTATTGGTACAGAAAGTAGCCCCGGTACAAAGGCTTTTGCGCTCACTGGCAATGTCAAAAATACAGGACTTATCGAAGTGCCTATGGGTACGACGTTGAGAGAGGTTGTATTCGATATTGGCGGTGGTATCAAACACGACAAGAAGTTCAAGGCTGTCCAAATCGGCGGACCGTCAGGCGGTTGTTTGACCCAAGAACACCTCGACTTGCCACTCGACTTTGACTCACTCAAAAAAGTGGGGGCAATGATTGGTAGCGGTGGCTTGGTTGTAATGGACGAGGATACTTGTATGGTGGAAGTTGCTCGCTTCTTTATGAATTTTACGCAGAATGAGTCTTGTGGAAAGTGTGTGCCTTGCAGAGAGGGTACAAAGCGAATGAAAGAAATCTTGGAGAGAATTGTTGCCGGCAATGGTACTCTCAAAGACCTTAATATGCTTATCGAGCTTGCCGACACTATCAGTGCGACAGCTTTGTGCGGATTGGGCAAGACAGCGGCAGGACCTGTAGTGAGTACTCTCAAATATTTTAGAGATGAGTATATCGCCCACGTGGTGGACAAAAAATGCCCAACTCATGTATGTAGCAAACTCAAAACAATTTATATCGACCCAGAGCTGTGCAAAGGTTGTAGCAAGTGCGCTAGACAATGTCCAGTGTTCGCAATCAGTGGCACACTCAAAAAGCCGTTCAAAATTGACAGCACAAAATGTATCAAGTGTGGTGCTTGCGAAGAAGCTTGTCCATTCCACGCTATAAAGGAGAAATAATATGGGAGTAATGATAATTGATGGACACAGAGTAGAATTCGACAAAGAAAAAAATATCCTTGCCGTGATTCGTAAGGCAGGAATCGAGCTTCCTACATTTTGTTACAACTCCGATTTGTCGATATATGGCGCTTGTCGTATGTGCGTGGTAGAAGATGACAAGGGCAATATTCACGCCTCTTGCTCCACACCGCCAAAGGACGGAATGAGTATCAAAACCAACACCGAAAGATTGCATAGACATCGCAAGATGATACTAGAATTGTTGCTTGCCAGCCACTGCAAAGATTGTACAAGCTGTGAAAAGAACGGCAAGTGCAGACTTCAAGACCTTGCGAGCAAGTTCGGTATCAAGAAAATTCGGTTCGAGGACACTCGCCCAAAGGCGGAAATCGACAAGAGTGCAAAGGGCATTGTGAGGGACCCCAACAAATGCATTCTGTGCGGTGATTGTGTGAGAATGTGTTCGGAAGTGCAAGGAATTGGAGCGATTGACTTTGCTTATCGTGGTAGCAATGTTAGGGTTATGTCTGCTTTTGGGTTGCCACTTGGCGAAACCAATTGTGTAAATTGTGGTCAATGTGCTGCCGTTTGTCCAACGGGAGCTATCGTCATCAACAACCAAACTGACGAACTTTGGCACTTGCTCGGCAACAAAGAAAACAAGCGAATTGTTGCCCAAATAGCACCTGCTGTGCGTGTGGCTATCGGTGAAGAATTCGGCATAATGGAGGGCAAAAACTGCCTAGGAAAAACAGTTGCGGCACTCAAAAAATTGGGCTTTGATGAAGTATATGATACCTCACTTGCAGCCGACTTGACTGTCATCGAAGAGTCCAACGAGTTCTTGGACAGAATAAACAATGGCGGTGTGTTGCCAATGTTTACGTCGTGCTGTCCTGGTTGGATACAATATGTAGAAAAATCTCATCCTGAGATTTTGCCGAATATATCTACTTGCAGATCGCCTATGAGTATGTTTTCGAGCGTTATCAAGGACTACTACAAAAAGAAAAAAGCCGAAGATGACAAAGATACTTATGTCGTGGCAATCATGCCTTGTACCGCAAAGAAATACGAGGCCGACAGACAAGAGTTCTTGGCGGAAGATGGCAGACAAGAAACTGACCTTGTCATCACGACAAGCGAATTGGTCAAGATGATCAAGCGTGCAGGAATTTTGTTCGATGAGATAGAAGATGAAGCACCGGATATGCCGTTCGGATTGTACAGCGGTGCTGGTCTTATCTTTGGTGTAACAGGCGGTGTGACAGAAGCGGTTATTCGCCGTTGTACCACCGAGAAAACAAAGGACACTTTGGATAAAATTGCAATACTTGGCGTGCGTGGCAGAGAAGTGCTGAAAAAGACAAGCTTCATGATAGGCGACAAGCAAATCAAAGTGGCTATTGTCTATGGACTTAAAGCGGCAGGCGAGCTTATCCGTGACATGGCGGAGGGCAAAGAGAAGTTCGACTTTGTGGAAGTGATGGCTTGTCCTGAGGGCTGTATCGCAGGCGGTGGTCAACCTTGCAATCGCTATCAAGACAGAGAATATCGTGCAAAAGGCTTGTATCATGCAGACAACAAACTCCAAATCAAGTTCTCTGACCAAAATCCGTCCGTGACTCAGATTTATGACTATATTGTCGGCAAAAAGCGACACGAGTTGCTCCATATCGACTATGTAAAAGAGAACAAAGACAATCACTAATCAAGCAAGAAAGTGGCAACTAGCCACTTTTTTTGTGCAAAAAATAAAAATGCAAATGTGTGAGAAAAAACAAAAAATATCGATATGTATCGAGTTTTTGGCATAAAATTGGCTTTGGAAAAAACTAGGCAAAAAAGAATTGGAAACAATCCCAAAATAAATGGGAGTTTGGTGTTGACTTTGGCAGTGATTTCTTTTATAATATTATTTAATATTAAATAAAAGGAGTTATAGTTATGGTAAAACTTAAAAAGACTATGAAAATGAAAAAGATCTACATAACGCTTTTGCTCGTGACAATGCTTGTTGCACTTGTAGCGGGTACACTTGTAGGTTGCGGACCAAAGGCAGATTATACGGTTGGAATTATCCAATTTATGCCTCACGGAGCTTTGGACAAAGCAAATGAGGGCTTCAAAGAAGAGCTGACAAAACTGATGAAAGAAGCAGGTAAGACGGTAAAATTTGAAGACAAAAATGCCCAAGGCGAGCAAGCCAACAATACAACTATTGCAGACACACTTGTGAGCAAAAATGTTGATTTGATTTACGCTATTGCAACACCATCGGCACAAGCCGCTGTAAATGCAACAAGCAAGACGCCAATTCTATTCAATGCGGTGACTGACCCAGTCGATGCTGGACTTGTAAAAAGTGCTGCCAAACCTGACTGCAATGTATCTGGTTGTAGCGATATGAACCCTATCGCCAAACAAGTCGAGTTGATGACCCAACTTGTACCAAATGCAAAGAAATTCGGTGTATTGTTTACCGCAGGAGAGAGAAACTCTGAGATTCAAGCCAATATGGTAGTCGAGGAGTGCAAAAAATACAATATCACTGTCGAAGTAGAAAAAATCAACGACATCAACGATATTGCCAATGCACTTGGCTCACTTAAAAGCAACGGCGTAGAGTGTGTATACATTCCTACTGACAACGTGCTAGCAGATGCAGCAGCTACCGTTCATTCCCAAAACACAACCGGCAAATACAACTTGCCTATCGTGTGCGGAGACCAAACAATGACAAGCCATTGTGGTGTGGCAACATACGGACTTGATTATTACAATCTTGGCAAGATTGCAGGCAAAATGGCGTTCGAGATTTTGGTAAATGGCAAGGACGTAGCAACTATGCCAGTAGAATATCAAACAGACAACTTCAAGTTGACAACATACAAAAACATTGCAAGCGAAATTGGATTTGCCATTCCACAATCCGTGATTGATATGGTCAAATAATCGCTTTCATAAGGAGATAATTTATGAGAAAGAACAAGGCAAATGGTGCAATGAAGATTTTCACATTCGTGATTTGCGTAGTGCTTGTCACCACAATGATGGTTTTTGCTATGCTAGGCTGTAAGCCAAAGGCTGATTATACAGTAGGCATTATCCAACTTTTGCCTCACGGAGCGCTCGACAAAGCCAATCAAAGCTTTCAAGAAGAGCTTACTCGTTTGATGACCGAAGCCGGCAAAACTGTTGCTTTCGATGACAACAACGCTCAAGGCGAAGCTTCCAACAACACAACTATTGCCGACAAGCTTATCACCAAGAGAGTGGATTTGATTTATGCTATCGCAACTCCATCTGCACAAGCCGTTGCCAATGCAACCCAAACTATCCCTGTCATTGCCAATGCAGTAACAGATCTAGTGAGTGCTGGGCTTGTAGAAAGTAATGAAAAGCCAGGTCGCAACGTGTCTGGTTGTAGCGATATCAACCCAATCTCAAAACAATTCGAATTGATGATGGAGCTTGTGCCAAACGCCAAAACTTTTGGTGTAATGTACAGCGCAGCAGAAAGCAATTCTGCATATCAAGCCAAGGTTTTGAAAGAAGAGTGTGATAAGCACAATATCAACTTGGTTGTAAAAACTATCAACGATATCAACGAAATTGATGCTTCACTAGGTGCTTTGAAAAAAGCAGATGTAGAGTGCTTGTATATCCCAACAGACAATGTACTAGCAGAGTCTTCTAGCACAGTGCATTCTTGCAATATGGGTAGCAGTTACAATTTGCCAATCGTGTTCGGTGAAGCAGGTCCAAACAGAAATTGCGGTATCGCAACTTATGGAGTAGATTATACCCAACTAGGCAAGATTGCAGCAAAGATGGCATTCGATGTTTTGGTAAACGGCAAAGATATATCTACAATGCCTGTCCAAACACAAACAGACAATTTTGAGTACAATGTGAACGAAAATATTGCCAAAGATATTGGCTTTACAATACCACAAAGCGTACTTGATAGACTTAACAAATAATACAAAAGGAAGCCTTAAGGCAAAAGAAAAATGGAATTTTTGAATATGATTTTGAGTGGTACCAACCAAGGTATCCTATGGGGAATAATGGCACTTGGCGTGTACATTACTTTCCGTCTGCTCGACTTTGCAGACTTGACCGTGGAGGGAAGCTTTGCTACAGGTGGTGCTGTGGCAGCTATGCTCATCTCCAAAAATTGTGACCCATTTGTTGCATGCCTCGTGGCACTCGTTGCGGGTGCTTGTGCAGGTGCAGTGACTGGACTTCTCAACACCAAACTAAAAATACCACCAATCTTGGCAGGTATTTTGACAATGACAGCTCTCTATACTATCAACTTGCTTATCATGGGCAACAAAAGCTCGATTGCTATTTTGCCAACAAAGAGCATGTTCGCTATTGTAGAAGGTTGGTTCAAAGTTATCCCACGTACATATATCATTTTGATTATTGGACTTGTATTTAGTGCGATTGTAGTAGGCGTATCTTATTGGTTCTTTGGTACAGAGATAGGCAGCTCTATCCGTGCAACCGGCGCCAATGAAAAAATGTGCCGTGCGCAAGGTATCAACACCGATTCTACTAAGATTTTGGGTTTGATGATTTCCAACGCACTCGTAGCTTTCTCAGGAGCATTCATTGCCCAACAACAAGGCACAGGCAACCTAACTATGGGTGTGGGTGCTATCGTTATTGGACTTGCTTCTGTCGTAATCGGCGAAACAATCATCTCATCTAAGCACAACTTCCTTGCTCGATTGATTAGCATTTTCCTAGGTAGTGTCATCTATCGTTTGATTATCACCATTGTGTACTACCTCGGACTTGGCACAGAGTACACCAAGCTTTTGACAGCGGTTATCATCGTGCTTGCACTATCTTTGCCAACACTCAAAGGCAAGTTCGCAACCAACAAACGCACCAAGGTTGCTTCTGCCAATCCTACCGATGTGACATTGAATGATGAACTCACCGATGCCCAAATCGAAAAGGAGCAAGCTCAACTTGAAGTAAGTGGCAGCGTTGCTTGTGAAACAACAAAGGAGGAAGAGAAGAATGCTTAAACTAACCAACATACACAAGACATTCAACATTGGTACAGTCAATGAAAAGAAAGCACTCTCTGGACTCAACTTCCAAATGGAAGAGGGTGACTTTGTGACAGTTATCGGTGGCAATGGTGCAGGTAAATCTACCATGCTCAATATCATCTCAGGCGTTTTCCCAGTAGAAGAGGGAATTATCGAAATCGACGGCAAAGACATCACCAAGCTCGCCGAATACAAGAGAGCCAATGTGCTAGGCAGAGTTTTTCAAGACCCAATGATAGGCACTGCTGCCAATATGAGCATTGTGGAGAACCTGGCACTTGCTAGTCGCCGTGGCGAAAGAAGGGGACTTCGTTGGTGCGTAAAGAAGTCAGACATCGAAGAATACAAACAAAAAGTGGCAACACTCGGACTAAATCTCGAAGACAGATTGACATCTAAGGTAGGGTTGCTATCAGGTGGACAAAGACAAGCATTGACTTTGCTTATGGCAACGCTCAAACGCCCAAAGTTGTTGCTGCTCGATGAACACACCGCAGCACTTGACCCAAAGACAGCTGCCAAAGTGTTGGAACTCACTGAAGAAATCACTTCTCGTGACAACTTGACCACTATTATGATTACTCACAATATGAAAGATGCTATCCGCTACGGCAACAGACTTATTATGATGCACAACGGCAATATCATCTATGACGTCAAGGGTGAAGAAAAGAAGAATTTGACAGTGGCTGACCTACTCAAAAAATTCGAGGAAGTGTCTGGTACTCAAATGGCAAATGACAGAATGTTGATGAACTAAAATACAGAGCAAGCTAGGCTTGCTCTTATTTTTTGCTTTTTGTTGTTTTACCATTGAAATTGTTATTTATATATATTATAATAATTGTATGGACAATCAATTTGGAAGAACGACAAGGCTGTTGGGAGAAGAGGCAATGAGTGAGATTGCCAACAAAAAAGTTGCGGTATTCGGACTTGGCGGAGTAGGCGGATATGTGGTAGAAGCCCTAGCTCGAAGTGGAGTGAGCAACTTTGTTTTGGTGGACAACGACACTATCAACCAATCCAACCTCAACAGGCAGATACTTGCCACTTATTCGACCATAGGATTGAAAAAGGTCGAGGTTGCCAAAGCTCGTATATTGGATATCAATCCGCATGCCAACGTGACCACTTATGATATGTTTTATTTGCCAGACAACGCCCAAGAGATTGACCTAGACGGCGTGGATTATATCATCGATGCAATCGACACGATGACCGCCAAAATCAACCTCGTAGAGAGGGCAAAAAGTCAAAACATATCCATAATTTCGTGTATGGGTACGGGCAACAAGCTTGATGCGACAGCCTTTAAAGTAGCGGACATTTTCGACACCAAACAATGCCCAGTTGCCAAGGTTATGCGAAAGGAGCTGAGAGACAGAGGTATAGACTCGCTCACGGTCGTGTATTCGGAAGAGAAACCGGCTAAGGTATGCGTAGATGACTCCAACAACCGACATTCTCCTGCATCGGTTGCTTGGACACCAAGTGTAGCAGGACTTATTATGGCATCAAAGGTCATCTTAGACATTGCAGATAACAAAGACAAACAAAATTAAAGGAGTTTTATATGAGAGCAACAATAGGTATTCGCCCAATCATCGATGGAAGATGGGGCGGTGTAAGAGAAAGTTTGGAAGAACAAACTATGGCTATGGCACAAGCTGCCAAAGAACTCATCGAAAAGAATGTTTTTTATGCAGACGGCACTCCAGCTAGAGTAATCATCGCAGATAGCACAATCGGCGGTGGCAAAGAGGCAGCTGCTTGCAGAGAAAAATTCGACAACAACAATGTTGTAGCTACATTGAGCGTAACACCTTGTTGGTGCTATGGCTCAGAAACAATTGATATGAACCCACATACAGTCAAAGCAGTATGGGGCTTCAACGGCACAGAAAGACCAGGAGCTGTTTATCTTGCAGCTGCTATGGCAGTGCATGCCCAAAACGGATTGCCAGCATTCAGCATTTACGGTCACGACGTTATGGACAAAGACAACAAAGAAATTCCAGCCGACGTTCAAGAAAAAATCTTGCGTTTTGCTAGATGCGGATTGGCAGTAGGTCAAATGCGTAACAAGGCTTATGTTGGTCTTGGCGCTGTTGCAATGGGTATCGGTGGCTCATACGTTGATGCCAAATTCTTGCAAAAATACCTCGGTATCAGAGCAGAATGGGTAGATATGTCCGAAATCAATCGCCGTATCACTTTGGGCATTTATGACCATGCCGAATACGAAAAAGAGCTTGCTTGGATCAAACAAAATTGCAAGGAAGGTTGGGACAAGAATGCCAACCCAAGATCTAGAGAAGACAAGGACAAACAATGGGAATTCATCGCCAAGATGACACTTGTGGTAAAAGATATTATGCTCGGCAATCCAGTACTTGATGAAATGGGTTGGCACGAAGAAGCTATGGGCCGCAACGCAATTTTGGGCGGTTTCCAAGGTCAAAGAATGTGGACAGACTGGCTACCAAACGGCGACTTCACCGAAGCTATTCTCAACTCTTCATTCGATTGGAACGGCAAGAAAGAGCCATTCGTACTTGCTACTGAGAATGACAGCTTGAATGGTATCTCTATGATGTTCACCAAGCTTCTCAACCAAAGAGCAAGTGTGTTCGCAGACGTGAGAACATATTGGTCACCTGATGCTGTAAAGAGAGTGACAGGTTGGACTTGTGAAGGCAAGGCAAAAGATGGATTTATGCACCTCATCAACAGCGGTGCTGCTGCACTCGATGGCACAGGTATGGCTGTGGAAAATGGTCAACCAGTGATGAAACAATGGTGGAATATGACAGACAAAGATATTGATGCTTGTATGTCAGTGACCAAGTGGGCGCAAGCTGACTTGCAATATTTCCGTGGTGGCGGTTTTAGCTCCCAATTCGAGACTCAGACCGAAATGCCTGTGACAATGCTCAGACTCAACCTTGTAGATGGACTAGGTCCAGTGCTTCAAGTGGCTGAAGGTTGGACAGTTGTACTTCCTAAGGACGTAGACAAGACACTTCTTGACAGAACAGACCCAACATGGCCAAGCACTTGGTTCGCTCCAAGACTTACCGGCAAGGGTGCATTTACTGACGTGTATTCTGTTATGGCAAATTGGGGTGCTAACCACGGCGCATTTACATACGGACATATCGGTAGCGATATTATTACCCTTGCAAGTATGCTTCGTATACCAGTAAGTATGCACAATGTTGATGACGACAAGATTTTTAGACCACAAGCATGGACTGCTTTTGGAACAAATGATAAGGAGAGTGTAGACTATAGAGCTTGCCAAAACTATGGTCCACTTTACAAGTAAAATGAGTACAAGAGAAAAAGTTTTAGAAACAATCAATCGTGTTTATCATAGCGGACTTACTTCCACCAGCGGTGGCAATATTTCCGCTATCGACCAAGACGGACATATCTTCATCACTCCAAGTGGTAAAGACAAAGGCACACTTGTGGCAAGCGACATTGCCGAAGTGTTGCCAACTGGCGAAAAATTGGGTGAGTATGCTCCATCAATGGAGCTACCATTCCACTCCAATATCTACAAGTTGCGTCCTGATATCAAAGGCGTTGTGCATGCTCACGCACCAGCCGTTGTGGCGTATGCGACTGCCAGAGTTGTGCCAAACTCCAAGGTTGCAAGAGTTTATGAAGATGTCCTAGGCGAAGTGGTAGGTTCGGTATACGATTTGCCAGGAAGTTTGAGCTTGGGTGAAATCGTCAAGGCAGAGTTTGCCAAAGGTTACAATGCCGTTATGATGGACAATCATGGTGCAACCGTGGGCGATGAAAACCTTGACAAAGCATTCATGAGATATGAGACTTTGGACAGATTGTGTTTGGCACTCATCAATGCCAAAATGCTTGGCGGTGTGAATGTGCCAAAGAGAGTGGAGCTTGCTAGCATTGCCACCAAAGTTGGTGCAGTGGATAGTGATGAGTACAACGCAGTCAAACAAGATATTTGCGACTTCTGCAAGAGAAGTTATCAAAACCTCTTGATGGCATCTACATTCGGTACTATTGCAGTGAGAGTGGACGGCGGATTTTTGTTCAACCCTGATTGTGTAGACCGCAACAAGATTGAAGCGAGTGATATTGTTTTGTTCAAGGACGGCAAATTGTCCAGCCAAAATTCTACAAAATATCTTGCTTATATCAAAGAGATTTTTGATACCAACGACAAGGTAAATTGTGTGATGATTTCTATGCCAAGTGCAAGTATGGGCTTTGCTATTGCCCACAAAAATATCGATGCAAGACTCATTCCTGAGAGCTACATTATGCTCAAAGATGTGACCAAAGCACCTTATGAAGATATTGCAAATCCAGCTAAGATTGCCGCTCTTCTTACTACCACAGCTCCTGCACTCCTCGTGGAGAACGAGGGAATTGTGACTATCGGCAAGAATATTACCAAGGCTTTCGACAGATTGGAAGTGCTTGACTATTCGGCTAGATCAATCATATCAGCTTTGTCTATTGCGGACATCGTGCCAATCAATGAAGAGCAAGTCAAAGAAATCAATGATACATTCAATGGATGGTAATATGAAAAAAGTATTGGCTATTGACCTCGGTGCATCTAGCGGCAGGGGAATAGTTTTCGAGAGTGACGGAAAGTCTATGAACTATTTTGAGGTGCATAGATTTGACAACAACGGCATTATGGTGGACGGAACACTTAGGTGGGATATTCACAAGATTTTTGCAGAAATCGTGACATGTATCGAGTTATGCACTGTGAGAGGCATTCATTTGGACTCGGTGGGCATTGATACTTGGGGTGTGGATTATGGCATCATCGGACTTGATGGCAAGATAAGAGAAATGCCTTATCACTACCGTGATAGCCGTACTGCCGGTTGTATCGACAAACAAGAGATATATTCCAAGCGCCAAATGTTCGATATGGCAGGTATATCACTGGGCGAATTCAATACTTCATATCAGCTCATTGCCCAACAAAAGTCATATCCGCTCAAAGATACTGACACATTGCTATATATTCCGTATTTGCTCGGATATATGTTGACAGGTAAGCTAGGTTGCGACAGCACTATTGCCTCCACTTCCGCATTCTACAACGGCGGTTATGACAAGGACTTTTTGTCCAAGTTGGGGCTGTTGTCTTCCAACTTTGTTCCAGTCAGTCCAGTAGGCACTGTGCTTGGCAACATTCACCCTCGCATTGCAAAATTGTGCCAGCTTGACTATGAGTTGCCAGTCATTATGACTTGTGGACACGACACTGCTTGTGCAATTATGACAGTTATGGAGGGCGAACACCCACTCTATATCAGCAGCGGTACTTGGTCATTGTTCGGCACTTTGGTGGACAATCCTGTCATCAGCGACACGGCTTTTGATGAGGGGTACACCAACGAATTGGGCTTTGGTGACAAGGTTACTTTACTCAAAAACATTATGGGTATGTGGATTATCCAAGAGTGCCGTAGAGAATGGCAAAAGGATAAAGATATATCTTGGGACGAGATTGTTGCAAAATGCCAAAAGTCGGACAAGTTCAAAGGCTTTATCAATGTAGGCGACAGCTTGTTCAATCCGCCTTATCATATGGATGAGCGAATCGTGGAATATGTCTACAAAACTCAGAACATCAAACTTTCGACCATTGGTGAAATTGCTCGTTGTTTCTACAACAGCTTGGCTATGGAATATAGATATGCACTCGATGGTTTGAAGAATATCACCAAGCGAGAGTATGACACTTTGCATATCATTGGCGGAGGCACTCGCAACGGCTTGCTCAACCAACTTGTTGCAGACTGCTTGAATATCAAAGTAGTGGGCGGTTGTGTAGAAGCTACTGCCATTGGCAATGCACTTGGACAATTGTATGGACTTGGCGTTGTCACCAATACCAAAGAGATTTATGAGCTATCCCAACACACTTTCGAGCCTGTGGTATATATGCCAAGCAAGGACAGAAAAGAGTGGGATGAGCAATATGCAAAATATCTCCAACTAAAAAAGTAACATCGCATAGGTTGCTTGCAAAGCAAGATATGTTAGAAAGTTTAAGTGAAAATAGGCAATCCCTAGTGGGATTGCCTATTTTCAAAAAAAAAAGGATTTTCGCATTGAAAATGAAATTTGCAGAAACTTTCTCAATGCTTAATTGTATTATAAACATCGATAACTGACAACATGTGTCATATATAAAATTTTTTAGAAAAATTTTTAAGCGAATTTATCAAAAAAAATCAATACTTGATTTTCCGAGAACAAATCAATAAGCACCCTGTTGGGTGCTTATTGATAAAGGGGTAATAAAAATGAAAACATTACGAAAAAATGCAATTTATAGTTATATTGTACAACCCAATAGTTGACAATATCTGTCAACTAAAAATATTTTTCTAAAATTTTTTTGGGAGCGATGTGTAGCCCAATGGTAAATAAAAACTCCCCACAGGTTGACTGAGGGGAGTGTTTGTCTTAGATTGATATTATGCCAAGAATTTTGCTTTGGCATCTCTTATCATTTTGGCTGCTTGCTCGGCGATTGCCATATCATCTGCACAGAGTGGTTCGAGTGGAGATCTTACACTGCCGATGTCGAGGTCTTCGTTGATACGCAAAATCTCTTTGATGACAGCGTACATATTGCCGTGAGCGGAACACATTTTGTAGATGACTTCGTTGGCTGCATATTGAATTTCTCTAGCCTCATCAAGTCTGCCTTGTTTTACAAGCTCGTCCATACGCAAGAATAGCTCTGGCATAACGCCATAAGTGCCGCCAATTCCGCCCTCAGCTCCAATAACTCTACCGCTGATGAATTGTTCATCTGGACCATTGAAGATGATATAATCTTCGCCAGCTTGCTGTTTGAACATTTGGATATCTTGCACTGGCATAGAAGAGTTCTTTACGCCGATGACACGTGGATTTTTACGCATTGTTGCAAAAAGACTTGCACTGAGAGCTACACCAGCAAGTTGTGGAATGTTGTAGATGACAAAGTCAGTATTTGGAGCAGCATTGCTCATATCATTCCAATATTTTGCGATAGCATAGTCAGGCAAATGGAAATAGATAGGCGGAATAGAAGCAATAGCATCTACACCAAGGCTTTCGGCATGTTTTGCAAGCTCGACACTGTCTTTGGTGTTGTTGCAAGCAACATGGGCGATGACAGTAAGTTTGCCTTTGGCAACTTTCATAACGTTCTCCAAAACGATTTTGCGGTCTTGAACGCTTTGGTAAATGCACTCGCCAGAAGAGCCGTTTACATATACGCCTTTTACACCCTTGTCCACGAAGTACTGAGCAAGTTTTTGCACTCTTTCTGGACTGATTTCGCCGTTGTCATCATAGCATGCATAGAATGCAGGAATGACACCCATATATTTTTCTAAATTTCTCATATTAACTCTTATAACTCCTCAATAGTTGATAATTGTATTATAGCACACAAAAATATTTATGTGGAATGTTTTTGGGCAAAATAAAAAAATAGTTCCACCGAAGTGGAACTATTGATTGTTTGAATAGGTTAGTTGAGTGATTTGATGATTTGGGCAATCTTATCAAGAGTTGCATCATTTGACACCAAATCGCCGTGGCTAACACCTTTCATCTCTACAAGTCTTGGGTCTGTGAGTGGGTGACCACAGCTTGCGCTGTACAATGCAACAGTACCATCACCCCAACTAGAGTTGACAGAAGCTTGCATTTTGTAGCCGCCATTGCCATCACTTACAAAGCTTGAACCTGATTCGGTCTCCAAGCCGTTGCCAACAAAGAATGTTGTATCAACATATTCTGTTGCGTGTTTGCCATTTCTGTATTGTTCTTGTTGCCATTTTACCATGTTGTTTACACAACGCTTGTTGGAAGTGAAGTTGTCGAAGAACTCGATATATTTGGTATAATCATTGACAGGCTCGCCATCGATAGTGATGATGCCATGACCATTGAGGTCAGGATTGTTGTCGCTGTAAGCGCCTACCATATCCTCATAAGGCAAAAGTTGGTAGAGGGTAGGAAGGTCATTGACAAAGCTCATAAAACCATCGAAGAGGTCTTGGAAAGCATCTCCTTCATAATCTTTGTTCATATTGTTGAGTATTGGTTTTACTTTGTCGAGCAAAGAAGAGAAGTCACCGAGCATTGACATTGGGTCGTTCAAAACTCTCATAGCCTTGTGAGCACCGAAATAAGGAGTGCCAAGTGAAATAAATTTGGATACTTTCTTTGCATTTGCATCAGAGCTTGCAATGAATGTAGATGCCAAAACACCACCCATGCTGTGACCTATTAGGACAACTTCCTTGTATTTGTGGTCTTTGATGAATTGTTCTAGCTTTTTGGCAGAAACGCTGTTGTCCAATCTCCAATCATATTCAAAGAGTCGAACATCGTATTCATCACTGAAATTATCCCACATGAAGTTGTAGAATTTTTCATAATAGTTGACAGTGCCGAAGTAGTAAGATTTGTCGAATTTTACGCAGCCATTATCGAGAATTTGTTGTGGTTCACAAGCTACATTGGTTGTGCCATCAGGATTTACTCTCATTTTGCGAAGCCACTCAAAAGCACCTTTTGGTCCATCAACATCAAGCAAATCTTTTACTTCTTTTCTATTCATTAGTTTGGTAAATGCACTAGCATTGAGTTCGATGTTGCCTGCAGAATTTTCAAGAGGTGCCCACAAAGGGTCGCCAGTAGTTGCATCAACAATGTTGCTGCCCATGATACCTGGCAAAATGATAATGGCTTTTTTGCCGCTGTTGGTACATCCTAGTGGAAAGATGAGTATGGTAGCAAGAATGGCAAGCATAACCACAACCAACAACAATTTGGTTTGTTTCTTCATAATAATCTCCCTTAGCTTTTTGATTATTTGATTATACCATATAAAAAAATTTATTTATATACTAAGTCAATGAAAAGAACGATATTTGAAATATATTTGAACAATACATCGCCAAAACAGGCTTTTTGTGTTACAAAATACGATTTTGTCCAACGGAAAAAACTATGCAAACAACCAAAAAGCAACCGATTGCTCGATTGCCTTTTGGTGTCGTTTTTAATTAGGGATCGTTATGTTTATTATGAAAAATGTATGTTGTCTATTTGATTGTTACTTTGATTTCCAATCTGCCTTGCTTAGCTTTTTCAAGGAATGCTTTTGCTTCAGCTTCAGCTTGAGTCTTTGCATTATTGAATTCGGTTTCTAGTTTGGTAAATTGGTCATTTACTTTGGCTACATCTGCCTCGATTTCTTTCCATTGGTCAGCTGTAACACTAGCTTTCATATTCTCGAGAGCCTTATCTCTTTGGTTTTCGCAATATGTTACGATAGAGCGGAAGTCATCTACGGTCAAGTCGCCAAGGCTGTCTACGAATTGTTTGAACTCGCCTCCGAATTCGTTGAGTGTCTTAATCATTTGTTTGATTTGAGTTTTGTATTCTTCTGGCAATGTTTCGATGAACTCGTCAGCTTCTTTTTGGAGATTGCCGATATATTCCTCGAGTCCTGGAAGGTTTGCTTTGATTTGCTCATAAGCTTCGTGGCTCATATTCTTGATTTGTCTGTCGATGAATGCGTCGATGCTTTCAAGAGTAACTTTGCCTTCTTCGTTGGTGATTTCTTTGTCAACTGTAGCCTTATCGATACCGAGAGCATCAGCAATCTTTTGGGTATCAACCTTAGATAGTTCATAGTTGGCATAGTTTTGAAGCTCTTGGATGTTGTTGAGAGCATATTCGAGGGTTACAGCACCGCTGTTGTATGCGGCATAAGCTGCACCATAGCTGAGTTTAGTAAGGGTGTCCTTGTCGACGCCAAAACCTACTTGCTTAGTGTAAGCGGCTGTCATAGTAGCACCCATAATGTTTGCTTTGCCCATATCGTAAGCCTCTTTTGCTTCCTCTACAGCCTTGTTGTAAGCAGCGGTTGCATATGGCTCTATTTCGTTGTAGATAGAGTTAAGCTTTTCGATAAGTTCTTTGTTGTCGTATTGGACAGCAGCCTCGAAAGTCAAGGTGTTATCTTGCTTTTGGAGTTTGAGAACAAGGTCGAGCTTGCCAGCTGTCATATTTTGAACAGCTTGATTATTTGGATATTTTTGCTTGTAGTATTCGAGCTTTCTTTCGAGAGAGAAGTTTACATTGGCATTTACTTGTGCATAAATGTTGCCATTTTTGGCGGTTGCGCTGATTTTTGCATTTACAATATCGCTAACTTTGGCTTCAACTTCCGCTTTGCCGTTGCCAGCTACAACTGTTACGCTTACGCCGTTGTTTTCATCGGTGAGATATTTGCAGTCGATAGCAAGCTTGGTGATGATTTCTACAGCTTCATCAAGGTTTTTGCCTACAATTACTTCGCCATAGAGCATAACTTGTGCGTCTTCGTTGTCAGCATTGACTTGAACCACCTTGTTGTCAGAGTCTACTACCAAGTCGATAGATGGATTTATATCAATGCCTACGTAAGTTTTGGAATCGTCTTTGCTGTTCTTTGGTTTGCAACCTACAAACAAAGTACCCATAAGTACAAAACACAAAACTATAGAAATTATGGTAACAAATTTTTTGGTCTTCATAATGCTTCTCCTTTTTGTTTTATTTGGTTTCGATTCATTTATTAAACAATCCAAATTGTCGTTTTATTGGGCGTAAGAAAATTTTTTTATTTTTTGAAAAGTTTGTGTGCGACAATTATTATAATAAAATATATTATCAATATTGTGAGCGTCCCTTGTTGCAAGGAAAGCTGTTTTGCGTTAGTGATAATGGAAGCAAAACTGAAGGGATAAGAAGGTCGGATAAACAATCCCTATCGGTTTGCTCTCGCTACGCTTACCGCAAGCCACTTCGCTTGCTAAGGGGCAGTCCTCAATAAGGATAGTTGCTTCGCAAATAGGGGACAATCCCTCAGTCACACTCCACTTATGTTTCGTGCGACAGCCCCCTTTACACATCGCAGTCATCATTCTGCATTTTGGCTAGCTTGCAGGTTTTCAGCTAGCACCTTATGCTGAATGTGCCTGCTCCTAGATTGCGACC
>CAMFVQ010000003.1 GCA_945992255.1 uncultured Clostridia bacterium | reverse complement strand
ACATGTAGCCTTGCGGTTGTCGCTCTGAGGGGGCTAAGTCCATTTGCGAAGCAATTGTCCTTGAAAAAGACTTCCCCTTAGTTAGCGAAGTGGCTTGCGGTAAGCAAAGCGAGAACAAGCCGATAGGGGTTGTCTGTAAGTAACTTTTTTGCAAGAAGTCTTATCCCTTCAGTTTTGCTTCCGTTAGCACTATCGCAAAACAGCTTCCCTTGCAACAAGGGACGCTCTTATTATGGATATGTTCATCTTGCGTGCAAGTTATACTTGTAGTTTGTTTGTTGTCTTTGAACAAAATAAAACAATCCCTCAGTCTAGCCGTCATTTCATTTTGGACTAGACAGCTTCCCTTACCATAAGGGACGCTCTTATTGCGGATAAATAATATCCTTATAAAAAGGCTGCCCCTCTCTCCACCAAAAAAGCTCCCCACAGGGAGCTTTCGTTGTTTTGTGTTGTTTTTATTCCACACTCTTTGCGAGCAAGCCGATAGAAAATTCCAATCTTTCCAAACTCTCTCTCTTGCCTAGGAGTTCTGCCATTTCGGTAGCACCGCCCGGGGTGGTCGCAACGCCTGTCAAAGCAAGTCGGAGTGGCAAATACACTTGACCGCTCTTGCATTCCAAGGTTTGGGCAATCGCTCCAACCTCAGTTTTCAAGTCCTCATCGTTCCACTTGCTCTCATCGATATTTTGAAGCACGACTTTGCACTCTTGAAGCACTCTCAAAGCCAGTGGCTTGGTGATTTTCATCTTTTTGTGTTCGTACATATCCACATCGTACTCTCCCCACTCTGCCAAAAAGTTGATTTTCTCAGGGATTTCGCTCAAAATTTCCACTCTTGGAATGAGCATTTTGGCAAGTAGTTTTCTGTCGTACTTGTCGCCCACTTTGGACATATCAAAGTAAGGATTTGCCACTTCCAAAAACTCGTCCACGCTGAGGGATTTGATATATTCGCCATTTAGCCATCGCATTTTTTGCTCATCAAAAATGCTAGGGGACTTGGATATTCCGTCCACATCGAACTGCTCGATAAGCTCTGCCATAGAGAGTTTTTCTTGGTTGCCCTTTGGACTCCAACCGAGCAATGCAACATAGTTGACAATCGCCTCAGGCAAATATCCTTTCGCCAAAAAGTCCTCGAAGTTGGCATCGCCATAACGCTTGGACAGCTTGCGCTGGGCATCTTTCATGATTGGGGACAGGTGCATATAGTGCGGTCTTTCCCAGCCGAAAGCATCGTACATAAGGTTGTACTTTGGAGTAGAAGATAGATATTCTACACCACGGATAACATAGTTGATTGCCATAAGGTGGTCATCTACCACGTTGGCAAAGTTGTAAGTTGGCATGCCGTCGGACTTGATGAGAATGTTGTCTTCCATGTCCTCGTTTGGCACGCTGATATGTCCGAAAACAAGGTCATCGTATTCGCTCACGCCCTCGGTAGGAATGTTTTGGCGAATAACGTAAGGCTCGCCTGCATCAAGTCTTGCTTGGACCTCTTCTTTGGACAAACTCAAACAATGCTTGTCATATTTGTGTACGCCATCTTTGTCGCCTAGGCTCTCCAATCTCTCTTTGGAGCAAAAACAATAATACGCTCCGCCCTTGGCTACAAGCTCTTTGGCATATTGGAGATAGAGCCCTTTGCGTTCAGATTGAATATATGGACCATATCCGCCGTCTTTGTCCGGACCTTCATCGTGATTGATACCTGCTTTTTTGAGGGTGTTGTAAACGACGTCAACCGCTCCCTCTACATATCTTTCTTGGTCGGTGTCCTCTATGCGTAGCACGAATGTGCCGTTGTGCTTGCGTGCAAACAAATATGCGTACAAACATGTGCGTAAGTTGCCTATGTGCATAAATCCTGTTGGGCTTGGTGCAAATCTTGTGCGAACTTTTTCCATTTTTACTCCCTTACTCTATCATTTTGTGTAATACTTGCACAAATTCGGTATTTGTGTATATAATAATTGTGTATATAATAATTATGCAATAATAACTGTCCAAAGTCAAGACAAGGAGCGACTATGAAAGATTTTTTTGACAAAATGTTAGATTGTACTATGGGGCTGGTGGCTATTCCTAGTGTGGAAGGCGAGCCTTGCGAGGCTTCTCCATTCGGACAAGGCGTGGGCGATGCCCTCGATTATGTGGAAAAAGTTGCCACAAGTATGGGCATGACTTGCCACAACGAACACGGCTACTACCTCACCGCCGATATAGGCGAGGGCGAATGCGTGGGCATTATGGGTCACCTCGACGTCGTGCCTGTGGACAACGATTGGTCGCACAACCCTTGGGGCGAAATCGTGGACGGCAAAATTTTCGGTCGTGGCATTCTCGATGACAAAGGTCCTATGATGTGCTGTTTGTGGGCAACTCACCAACTTCTCAGTCAAGGCAAAAAACTCAATCGCAAAATCCGCTTTTTGTTCGGTGGCAACGAGGAGAGCGGTTGGGGCTGTATCGAACGCTACAACCAAGTAGACACCATGCCCCCTGTCGGCTTTTCCCCTGATGGCGACTTCCCTGTCATCAACTGCGAAAAAGGTCTTGCCGACTTCCGCATAACCTTGCCTGCCCCTAGCGGACTTGTTGATATTCGTGGTGGTAGCAGGCCAAATGTCGTTATGGCGGACTGTTCTTGCACACTGGCTGGCAATGTGGATATCCTCCCAACCGACCATATTCAAGTCACCCATGAGGGTGGCAATACCATTTTGACCGCTGTCGGCAAGCCTGCGCATGCTTCCACTCCACAGCTTGGCGACAATGCTCTTTGGCATATTTTGTCTGCCTTGAAAGACAATGAAGATTGGGCTGTTTTGCACAAGCTTTTCGCCCACAATGACGGCAGCGGCGTGGGTGCTATGCTCAGCGATGACCAAAGCGGCGACCTTACTTTCAATGTAGGCACAATCTCCAGCTTTGACCACGACGGCACAACCATGCTTGATATTATGGTGGACTTGCGTATTCCTGTGTCTTACACTATTCAATATGCCCAAGGCCTACTCCAAAAGGCTTTGCCGAATGCAAATATCGAGCTAAAACACTTCCACAATCCGCTGTTCGTGGACAAGAACGATGACCTCGTGACCACCCTACTCTCTGTCTACAACGACTGCACAGGTCAGCATGCCGAGCCAATCGCTATCGGCGGTGGAACTTATGCCAGAGCTATGCCCCACGGTGTGGCTTTCGGTCCAATCTTCCCGGGTATGGAAAGCACTATCCACCAAAAAGATGAGTGTGTGGAAATCTCCACCCTCCGCCAAATATACGATATATATCTGAGAGCAATCGACAAACTTTGCTTTGAAGATTAGGTATATATATTGATTGTCACCAAAAAAGCGAGCCTTATAAGCTCGCTTTTTGTTTGTTTTTTGTTGTTTGTGCTGTTTATTCTGCCACGATTGTAGCTGTTGTCATATCGCTCTCTAGCCAATATCCATAGCCTTCAGCTTTTATCATCACTTCTGTTGCATCACCGATGACTTCTTTGTCGATACTAAATGAAGCCATTGAAGTACGACCAATCTCTCTCTCCACGCCGTCAATCTTAGCATAGATAACATAGCCTTTTGCGTTTGGTGCTTCCACCCAATTTACATTGAGAAGTGTTGCGTTGGCAGTTGCTCGAATGCTTGTTGGGGCTTCGAGTTTTTGATACTTGATAAACGTCGTAAGAGCTTGTTTGCTCTCCAAGATTTCTGCGACCTTGCTATGAGCGGTAATATGCATAGAATAACTACCTACTTCTGTGACATTATCCGTGATATCAAAGCGTTGAACTCCGCCATTTTGGGTGTCGAATTTGAGTTCTTTATCGCCCACTTTTACCTTATAATAATCAGCAAACTTCACAGTGCCAAAAGTCAAGAATACTTTGCCTTCACTCTCTTCGATTTGGATATTTTCTGGAGTAGATAGGGTGATTTTGTAGGTGTATTGCATGTTATTCTTTTCGCTGTCGAGGTACACAACCTTATCCTCTGTGCTGTCTAGCCCCTCGAAATCATAGTTGCCTTTGGCATACACAACAATCTCGTGCTTGCCTACTTGACCTTGTGACATAATGAATGACACGTCGAACTCATTGGTGTCTGAGGTGTATTGTTTGCCATCTACCTCGAAAATATATTGGGTTGCGTGTGGAACTTTGGTTGCAACAGCCACCACTACGCCCTCGCCTCTCTCTTCGACAATCATCTCGGCAGGCTTGACAAGTCTGTCAATGTACACGATTTTGCCACAAGCCTTGATTGTATAATCGGTTGCACCCTCTCTATAAAGTGCAAGCGTCGAGATGCCGATATACTCTTGGCATTGGTGTCCTGGGAGCATAGCCACTTTCTTTCCGCCGTTGATACCGGCTTTGATTTGTCCGCTGATTTGTGCGGTAGAAAGCTCATCGAGTTGCATACTGCCTACTTCCTTGGAAGAATTGAGTACAATGTGAGAGTTGACAGCCTTAATATTGCTGTCCACATTGGCTGCAATGGTTGCATCACAATTGTTCAACTCCACTTGGGCTGTTTTGCTAGTAGAGATATTGCCTACCACATCCAACTTGTTGGCAGAAATGCTTATGCCATCGCCCACGGTCATACCGCCCAAAGTCAACTTCTTGGCAGAGATTGTCGCCTTTTGTCCTTGGGTACTGCTCAAAATGCTTACGTTGGCATTTGGGGCGTTCACCACGATCTCGTTGGCAATCAATCCACCGCCTTGGATATATTGTTTTTTCTTGATTTTACCTATTTGGATATCCTTGGTATCATCTGTTTGATAGTTGAGTTTGCCGTTGATAGTCAATGTATGACCTTGCAAATCAATGCTATAATTGCCCAATTGGGACATATCTAGGTCGCCATTTACGGTCACATCTTTGCTAAGCACAAAGTATTTGCCCTTGTCAATGTTGGCAAAGTCATCTGCAGAATCTACCATGATTTTGTCTTTGAAGTGGAAGTAGATAGGAAGTCCAATGCCAAGTGACAAAGCAACCACCGCAACCACACAAAACACAGCAATGATTGTGATTTTCTTTTGCTTAGGGTCCATTTTTTTCTTAGCCTTTGGTGGCACGTGGTCATGGATTTCTTCTACTGGTGGCTCGGCAGCGTTGTCTTGAATGCCCTCTTCTGCCTCAGTCACGCTCTCGGCTTGTTCGCTCTCTCCGCCCTCGCTGATTTGTTCATTCTCTTGTGCTACATCTGCTGACTCTTCTTGAACTTCTTTGCCCAAAAACTTGTCGATGAGGTCTTGGCAAGGGTCATACAAAAGTCCGCTCTCTTTGGCAGTGTTTTCGTTGTATGTTGTGATAGGATTTTGTTTGATATCGGTGCTGTCATACAAAACGAATGGCACAGGGTCGCTTGCGTGAGTGCGTGTACAGATTGGTGTTGGGTGGTCTGGAGCTATCAAAATGCGGTAGTCCTCGCCCAAAATGTCGAGTTGCTCTACACAATATCCCACCACCATTTTGTCGATAAGCTCGATTGACTTGATTTTGTTGTCAAGGTCGCCTTGGTGTCCGCACTCATCAGGAGCTTCCATGTGGATATAAACATAGTCATAGCCCTCTTTGAAAGCCTCGATAGCTTGGCGAGCCTTGCCAAAGAAGTTGGTTTTGTAAGTGCCTGTTGCTCCCTCGACGTCAAAGCTGGTCATACTTGCTCCTATGCCAATGCCTTTGACTAGGTCAACCGCACTGATAACGGCAGCTTTAAGTCCGTATTTTTGTTGGAAATTGTCAAGCGCAGGCTTTGTTCCCTCTCCCCAAAGCCAAATGCAGTTGGCTGGGTTTTTGCCCTCTTCCACTCTCTTTTTGTTGATAGGATGCTCGGACAAAAAGTCGTAAGACTCCTTCATCATTTGCAAAATTTTCTTGCCGTCCTTGCCCTTTGGAAGATATTCGCCAATCACCTTGTCGGATATGTCGTGAGGCGGAGTATAACTCATGCCAAGCTTGGAGTGGTGCGTTATCATACAATGGCGATAGCTTACACCTGCCCAAAAATCGTATTTGCCACCACCAAAATGCTCTTGAACAGCCTCGATAAGTTCTTTGGCTTCTTCGGTAGAGATTTCGCCGGCACTATAATCCACCATAACTTTGTCCTCGAAGTTAGGGCTGTCGCTCAAAGTGACAAGATTGCAACGAGTTGCAATGTCGCCGTCTTTCATATCAATGCCTATGGACAACGCTTCCAATGGAGATCTGCCACTATAATATTTGTCAGGGCGGTATCCTATCATCGCAAGATTTGCCACATCACTGCCCGGCTTCATTCCGTCAGGCACAGTCTTGGCAAGACCAATCGTACCCATAGAGCAAAGTTTATCTATATTTGGTTTTTGTGCGACTTCGAGTGGAGTTTTGCCTTGCAAGCTTTCGCAAGGATAATCAGCCATTCCATCGCCTAGGATAACTAAATATTTCATACAAGTCCTCTTTTAATGTAGTTTATTATATTTTAGAACATTTATATTATATTGTCAAACATCATTTATTTTTATCGTGTAAATAATTTTTTACATAAGGGGAGTGAAACTTGTAAAAGACTGCCCATTCGGTCTAATCAAATTAAAAGCCCTCCAAAGTGTTATTTGAGCGAAGCGATTATCCGCTGAAAACGGCCGCCTTGTGTAAAGGGGGCTGTCGCACGAAACGAATGTGGAGTGTGACTGAGGGATTGCCCCCATTTGCGAAGCAACTATCCTTGCAAAAGACTGCCCCTTAGTAAGGGGAAGTGGTTTGTTGAAACGAATGTGGAAACAAACCGATAGGGATTGTCCATAAGTTGCTCCTTGCAAGAAGTCTTATCCCCTCAGTCTAGTCGCCGTTGCACTTAGGACTATACAGTTTCCCTTACCATAAGGGACGCTTTCTTCTATGGTTTTATTTAGATATACAATCCCTCAGTCTAGCCGTCATTTCATTTTGGGCTAGACAGCTCCCTTTACACAAGGCAGCCTTTTTCAGCTGATTGTTATTCCACTAAGTCACAGACTAAGGAATTGTCACCATTTGCGAAGCAAAATTCCATTCCTCATATTACCAAATTGTCGACATGTATCGACTTTTTGGCATTTTTTTACAAAAAAAAGACCCCCGCCGTTTGGCTAAGGGATCTCTTACTAAGGGGAAACGATTTTATTTGCCGTAGTATGCATTGAGGTACATTTGCTTGATTTCGCTCATGAGTGGATATCTTGGGTTGGCACCTGTGCATTGGTCATCGAAAGCATCTTCTACCATTTGGTCAAGTGTTGCCAAGAATTTTTCTTCATCTACGCCAGCTTCTTTGATAGTCTTAGGCAAACCGATTTTCTCTTTGAGTTCATCGATTGCTTTGATGAGGCTCTCCACTTTTTCTGCATCATTCTTGCCTTTTAGACCAAGGAATGTTGCAACTTCTGCATATCTCTTTTGGCATTGTGGGAACTTATATTGAGGGAAAGTACCCATTTTTACTGGATTTTCGGCTGCATTGTAACGGATAACTTCGTCTATCATCAAAGCATTGGCAACGCCGTGTGGCAAGTGGTGATAAGAGCCAAGCTTGTGAGCCATGGAGTGGCATACACCTAGGAATGCGTTGGCAAAAGCCATACCTGCCATAGTAGAAGCATTAGCCATTTTTTCTCTTGCCTCAGCATCGTGACCGCCGTTCTCATAAGCTCTTGGCAAGTACTCGAAAATCATCTTCGTTGCTTGGAGTGCAATGCCTTGTGTATAGTCAGTGTTGAGCATAGATGCCACTGCTTCGAGGGCGTGGGTAAGTGCGTCGATACCTGATGCGCTTGTCAAGCCCTTAGGGATATTCATCATAAGGTCGGCATCAATGATAGCCATTTTTGGCATAAGTTCATAGTCTGCAAGTGGATATTTTGTGCCTGTTTGCTCATCGGTGATTACCGCAAAAGGTGTAACTTCAGAGCCTGTACCTGCTGTGGTAGGGATAGCGATAAAGTAAGCTTTGTCGCCCATGTGTGGGAAGGTGTAAACTCTCTTACGAATATCCATAAATCTCATTGCGAGGTCTTGGAAGTCCACTTCTGGGTGTTCGTACATTGTCCACATAATTTTGCCTGCGTCCATTGCAGAGCCACCGCCGATTGCGAGGATAACGTCAGGCTCGAATTGTGCCATTGCCTTTGCGCCCTCTTTTGCACAAGCAAGTGTTGGGTCTGGAGCTACGTTGTAGAAAGTGGTGTGGGTGATGCCCATTTCATCAAGTCTGTCGGTGATAGCCTTGGTGAAGCCACTCTTGTACAAGAATGTATCTGTCACGATAAATGCTTTTTTCTTATTCATCACTTGTTTGAGTTCTTTCAAAGCGACACCCAAACTTCCTCTCTTAAAATAAACCTTTTCTGGGGCTCTAAACCACAACATATTTTCTTTCCTTTCTGCAAGTGTTTTGATATTGAGCAAGTGCTTAACACCTACGTTTTCGCTTACGCTGTTGCCACCCCAGCTACCACAACCAAGTGTGAGTGATGGAGCAAGCATAAAGTTGTACAAATCACCGATACCACCTTGTGCAGATGGAGTGTTGATAAGTTGGCGACAAGTCTTCATTCTGTGAGAAAACTCTTGGATTTTGTCCTTGCCTGTTTCGACATTGATATACAAAGAAGAAGTATGACCATAACCGCCATCAGCTACAAGCTGAGCTGCCTTGTTCAATGCGTCTTCAAAGTCGTTGGACTTGTACATTGCAAGCACTGGAGAGAGCTTTTCGTGTGCGAACTCTTCTTCGAGTGCCACGCTCTCTACTTCACCTACCAAAACTTTGGTGTTCTCAGGAGCTTCAAAGCCTGCCAAACGAGCGATTGTGTTGGCAGATTGACCTACGATTTTCGCATTGAGAGCGCCGTTGATAAGGATAGTTTTTCTTACCTTGTCTGTCTCTTCTGCGTTGAGGAAATATGCACCTCTTGCTTGCATTTCTGCTTTGACTTCCTTGTAGATTGACTTATCCACGATACAAGATTGTTCTGATGCACAGATCATACCATTGTCGAAAGTCTTAGAGTGCAAGATAGAGTATGCAGCCATTTGAATATCTGCAGAAGCGTCGATGATAGCTGGAGTATTGCCAGGACCTACGCCGAGCGCTGGCTTGCCTGAGCTGTAAGCAGCCTTGACCATTCCAGGACCACCTGTCGCCAAAATAAGGTCAGCATTTTGCATTACCATACCACTGAGAGCAACCGTTGGTTCATCAACCCAACCGATAATTCCCTCTGGAGCGCCAGCTTTTACAGCAGCCTCCAACACAATTCTTGCAGCTTCAATAGTGCATTTTTTTGCTCTTGGGTGTGGAGAAATGATGAGTGCGTTGCGAGTTTTGAGTGCAAGCAAGCACTTAAAAATTGCAGTTGATGTTGGGTTGGTGGTTGGGATAATAGCCGCAACTACGCCCACTGGCTCTGCATATTTGGTGATACCAAAGCCCTCATCTCTTTCGATAACTCCGCAAGTTTTGGTATCCTTGTAAGCATTGTAAATATATTCGGAAGCATAGTGATTTTTGATAACTTTGTCTTCAACAATGCCCATGCCTGTTTCTTCCACTGCCATTTTTGCGAGCGGAATTCTCTTTTTGTTGGCAGCCATAGCAGCCTCGAAGAAAATTTTGTCTACTTGCTCTTGGGTGTAAGTAGCAAATTGTGCTTGAGCCTTTTTTAGCTCATCTAGGCGAGCTAGCAATGTTTGCTCATCGTTTACGATTGTTTGTGCCATATATATACTCCTAAAATTTATTACCTTTTGATTGCTGACCGTGTCGGCTTCTTTGTAGCTGTCTTGTTGACCACTTTCTTTGAGCTTTTGTCTTTGCTCCAAGTTTTCCACTTTTGTCAGCTTTTACCGATTGTGTTCACTCAGTCTTTTCAAGGCTTAGAGCCTCTTTTCCCAACTTGTTAATTTGTTCACAATCTATATGGTATGCTTATTATATGACTAAATTTTTGTCTTGTCAACACTTTTTTATCAATTTTGTTATTTTTTTCACAAAATTTATTTACATTTTACAATTTATTGATTTTTACCCGATTTTTTAGGGTTTTTGCTAGGTTTTTTGCCTCTTGAATGTACACCAAACTAAAATGTAAAATAATATATCAATATAAAGAAATCCTTTGAAAACGGCCGCCTTGTGTAAAGAAGCGCTCCTATTGCGGATAATGAAATCCATTAAGAAAGGCTGCCCAATTCGATCTAAACAAATTAAAAAGTTGCGACAAAGTGTTATTGGAGCGAAGCGGAAATTACCACTTTCGTTTGGTCGCAATCTAGGAGCAGGCACATTC
>CAMFVQ010000002.1 GCA_945992255.1 uncultured Clostridia bacterium | reverse complement strand
ATTGTCCAGTTATATCTTTAATATTAAAAAGTTGCGACAAAGTGTTATTGGAGTGAAGCGAAATTATGAGCGCCCCTTATGGTAAGGGGCGCTGAGCGACACAAAGTGGAGCGGTTGTCGCTCAGAGGGAATAAGAATTGTTGCAAGGAGTTAGCTTTTGACAATCCCTATCGGCTTGCTCTCGCATTCGCTTCTCGCAAGCCACTTCCCCTTACTAAGGGGCAGACGTTTACAAGGATAGTTGCTGTCGCAAATGAAGACAATCCCTCAGTTTTATTCCAGCCCAAGGGCTTACATAAAACAGCTCCCTTTACACAAGGCAGCCTTTTTATAAGGATAAAATCCCTCATCAGTCACACTCCACATTCATTTCGTGCGACAGCTCCCTTTATACAAGGCAGCCGTTCTCAATGGATAGTTACTGTCGCAAATGGTGTCAATCCTAGTTGCAGAATTTTTAAGTGAAAACTAGCAAAATAGGGCGGTGTGGTAAAATATAGTAACAAAAATGTCACAAAAGCTAACAGTTTGGAAAATTGTGTGATATAATAAAATCGTATGTATATCAAGCAAGTTACACTCAAAAATTTTCGCAATTATACCAATCAAATAGTTCACTTTGACAAGGGACTAAATGTTGTGGTAGGCAAAAATGCGAGCGGAAAAACCAACTTGATAGAGAGTATATATTGTGCTGCCCTTGGAAAATCCCCACGCTCCAACAAGTACAAGGACCTCATCAAATGGAATGAAAACAACTGCTATATCAAGGTGGAAGTTGCAAAAAAATATCGTGACTATACGGTAGAATTCGGCATCGATATACAAGATAAAAAACGCATTGCGATTGATGGAATACCACTCACCAAACTCAGCCAACTCATAGGTGGCGTCAACATTGTGTTTTTTAGTCCAGATGAAATGAAACTCATCAAAGAAAGCCCTGTCGAGCGAAGAAGATTTATGGATATAAGCTTGTCGCAACAATCCAAACAATACTTTTTTGCCTTGTCCAAGTACAACAATATCCTTATGCAACGCAACAAGTTGTTGAAGAACAATTTTAGCTCCACCGCCCTAAAAGAACAGCTCTACGCTTGGGATATTCAACTGGCAAAATATGGTGCTTTGATAATCAAATATAGATATGAATTCGTGCAAAAACTCCAAACATATGCCGAAAAAGTACATAATAGACTGACAGCTGATCAAGAAAAACTCAGCATAAAATACGAAAGTTGTCTAGAAGAAGAAAGTCTTGAAAATATGGAAAAAACATTCTTAGAAAAGTTGCAAAACGACTTTGAAAAGGATAGAAATCTAGCATATACAACATTCGGCGCTCACAGAGATGATATGCAAATTTTGTCCAATGACATTGATATGCGAAAGTTCGGCTCTCAAGGTCAACAACGCACTTGCGCCCTGTCTTTGAAGTTTGCGGAAATAGAGCTTTTCAAAAGTGAACTGGGAGAGAGTCCAATATTGCTGCTAGATGATGTACTCAGCGAACTTGATGAGGGTCGCCAAACTCAACTGCTGGAGATGAGCAGCGGTCTGCAAACAATCATCACTTGTACAGAATTCCAAGAAAATATACCGCACAACCGCATAACAATCAGCAAAGGCAAAATGATAGAATGACATAAAAGATAGTACAAGCTATCTTTTTTTGTAACAAATTGTCGAAAAAACAGCATAAAAAAAGTAACTATTAGAAGTGCCAATGAATGATATAAATCAAGCTAAGCCGGGCTCAGAGAGCTGTAATAGTTACTTCTCTTATATAATATACCAAAAAGACATATAAATCAAACAAAATAATAGAAAATTATAAAATTTTAATAAAAATATTTGTTGATATAAAGTATATAAAAATAAAATGGTACAAAGTCTGTAAGGCTTATTCAATCTTGCAACAATGTGGGTATAAAAGAGTATATGAAAAAATAAATATATACAAATCCTATAATGTATATAAAATTTGTCATAATGTTGTTCTAAAAGTATTTGTAAAAAAGCAAAGAAATAAAAAAAACAAGTAGAAAAACTAAAATACTAAGTAAAATAAATAAATTTTGGCAAGAAAAAAATAAAACAAAAAAGTCAAAGATAAACAATTTATATGTATATTATATATAAATATTAAAAAACATATTGAAAAAATGAATTTTGTATAGTATGATAATAAATGAAAAGCATTGTGCTTATTGTTGTCGTATAGGAGATAGAATGCAAATAAAAAAACCTACCCAACAAGAATATAAGAGCGCAGTAAACATGCTCAATCGTGTGTTTGGCAAAAATTTTCCAAAACTTTTGCCAAAATTGTATGCAAAGGACAAAGATTTTGCTGCCAATCATTTTGTAGTGGTAGAGAACGAAGAGGTGATTGGAGCTATAGCTAGCATACCGCTGGAATATCATATAGGTGAAGAGATTATGCCTGTGCGTGGTATAGGTATGGTCGGCACCAAAAAGTCTGCTCGTGGTCGAGGCGTGATGAGTAAAATGCTGGACAGTATTTATCAAGAAGCTTTGGACAATGGAGCGGTGGCAATGTGTCTTGGTGGCAACTTGGACAGATACAACCGACACGGATTTTTTCCAAGCGGTAAAGAATACGAATTTACTATTCGCAAAAAGCGAGAATATATAGACAAGTGCGAAGAATGGAGCTTTGAAAAGCTGAAAGAGAATGACCCCAACATAAATTTGCTCCAACAAATGCACGATGAGCAAACAAGTTATTGGAAGAGGGACGACTTCTACAAGACGTTGGTCAACTGGAAAAATATTCCGTACATTATCAAGCACAATGGACAAGCAGTGGGCTATCTCATCAAGCAAAAATTTTTGCCATTCGTGTTGGAGATCGTGATAAGTGAGGAAGATATTGTACCATGTATGACTGCTTGGATAAAGCGTGCTAGGGTGGACAGAGTAAGGGTCAATATCAATCCATATAGGCAAGACTTGGTGGACATAATGCTCCAAAATTGTGAAACATACCACACAAATAGTAGCGAGAGTTGGTCGATACTCGACTGGCAAAGAGCAATCGAAATTATGCTGAGATACAAAACAAAAAGTCAAGGCGTAAGGGACGGACAAATAGTCGTAGATATAGCAGGCGAGATTTTGGACATAAGCGTGGAAGGACAAAATGTAACTGTCACTCCAACCAAAGCCCAACCACAAATATCACTCGACAGGAACACAGCTACCAAAATGTTCTTTGGATTGGACGGAATGTACAAGAGTCACACCATACTAGATGAGTGGTTGCCAATGTCGATATGTATGCAATCGGCGGATAAGGTGTAAAGATTTTACAAACAAAACAAGAAAAAGTAGCGTAAAAGACTGACAAAAAATCAATATTCTACTATAATGTATTTATTTGGTGCAATCATCTAATACATTTGGAACTCGAAAAGACTTACAATAGACTACAAAAGCTGAATATGGAGTCCAATCAAGACAAACAAATAGATGAGAAGAAGTGGAACTCGAATTTCGATATTCACTGTGCATAAGTTGCGAAAATGATGACAATGATTTTTGCAAAGTAATAGAAATAGAAAGGGGTTGTCTTGTAGGTGTAGTAGACATTTACAAAAATTGTCCTTTCTATAAAAAGAAAAAATAAGGGAAAATATGGAAAAAGAGTACAATCCAATCGAGGCATTGTTAGACCCAGACAACAACGACCCAATCATAATGTTCCAAGGCGACAAGGAAATATTGTTGGACCAAGTGGCAGTTATTCCTATGGATGACTGCATTTATGCTATGCTCTATCCGCTTGGGCAAGAAGATGACTTCGAGCAAGAGAGAGAGCCGTTGGTGTTCGAGATTGTGGACAATGGTGACAAAGCTGTACTCAACCTAGTCAAAGATAGAGATATTATCGAATGTGTATTCATCGAATATGACAGACTTGCCGATGAAATGGACGATTAGTCGATACATATCGGCAAAAATCAATTTTCGATATATAATTTTGATACAAAAAATGTATATAAAATAAGGGACTTAGGAGGCAAATTATGGGAAAAATTAAGGGGCTTGTAACTCGTTTTATCAAGCACTGGAATCACCCAGGTGAAGGCAGATACGTATCCAACAAAGAAATTTGTGCTTATTCTGTCGGCGGTATCGGTGTAATGTTCATCGCTGCTGTCGTAGCACAAGTTATACTTAGTGCAAACTGTCTACTACTCGGTTCATGCTATGGTATGACACCAATCGAATTGACAATTTTGGCAACAGTGAATACTGTGTTTACAATTGTTGTTCAACCACTCAAAAGTTATTGGATCGACAACGTTGGCGCAAAATCAAACAAACAACGTGGAAAGGCTAGACCATTCTTGTTGTGGCTGGGCGCACCAAGTGCAATACTCGTAACATTGTTTGCATTCATTCCAACAACATGGGCGCACAATAACCATACTGCGGTAGTTGTAATCGTTGGTATTTTGTTCTTGGCAATGAGCTTCATCTACCAATTCTTCTATGGTATGTATATCCAACTTTCTCAACTGATGTCACCAAACACAACTGAGAGAGCAGATATTATATCTATTTCTTCTATCGTATATTCTCTTGCTCCAACTATCACCGGCGCTGTGTTCCCACTCATCGCTAGTGCATTCGACCAAGGACAAAGAGATATCAACTTTTATCGTATTATTTTCCCTGTATTTGCATTCATAGGTCTTGCAATCTCTTATATTGCATACTTTGGTACAAAAGAAAGAATCGTTGTACCAAAGACTTACAAAGCAAAAGTTAAGTTCTCTGATGGATTTAAGAAAATTATGTCCAACAAATATTTGTGGATTATGAACCTATCTACAATGTTTGTATTCGCTCGTGGCGCTATCACCGCTTGCCAATTCTGGACATATATCTACATACTCCAAAACGAAGCTATCCAATCTTTGGTAACACTTATCATCGGTACTGCATCTGGTATCGGTATGGCTGCTGCTCCATTCATCATTCGTGCTATCGGCAAAAAGTGGGCAACAATCGTGACCAACCTTATGTTCGCCGTATCAAGTTTCTTGTTGATTTTCTTCAATGACAACTTCATCGTGTTCACCATTTTCTGCTACTTCTCATTCTTTGGTGCTGCTGTCCAAATCATCACCAGCCCTGCAATGAACGCAGAAGCTCTCGACTATCAACAATGGAAGACCGGCGACAGACTCGAAGGCTTTTCAGGCAACTTTGGTATCATCGTTCAATGCGTAGCTCTCGGAACTAACTTCATCATTCCTGCAATTTACAGCTACTATGGTTTGTCTGACAACTATGATGTATTGTACGACCCAGCTATCAGAAATCCAATGTTTACTGCACTTTCTATCCTTGCATTAGTGGGCGCTTTGGTATGTTGTATTCCTTACTTGTTCTGGGATCTCAACGAAAAACGCCACGGTCAAATCATCGAAGACCTCAAAGTTAGAGCAATCGAAGCCAACAGAGAGGCAGGTCTTGATGATGGCTCATTCCTATCAAGTGATGAGACTTTCGAGGACTTGTATCAAGATGAATTGACAACTGACATCGATGGCAACGCAATCTCAGTAGCAGAAGAAGTTGAAGAAAAAATCGAAGAAGAAATCGAAGAAGACAGCCAAGCTGAACAACATACAGAAGAGGTTGTAGAAGCTGTCGAAGAAGTGACAGAAGAAGCTGTCGAAGAAGCTCCAATTGAAGAAGAAAAGGAGGAAAAGTAATATGAAAAAGAAAATAGCAATTATACTTGTTTGTGTACTTTCTCTCACACTCATATTTGCAATGGCAGGCTGTGGCACTGACCTATCTAAGGAAGATGGTATCAAGGCTCTCGAAACAGCTATAATGAACACTGAAGCTGCAACAACATTCAACGTAAGAACAATCGTGGTAAAAGATGCTCACAACAGCACCGAATATCAATATGATGTGTTCGGCACAGATTCTGCAAGATTTACTACCGTAACCAACGAAGGTACTAACACAACTTATGACCACAAATACTTTGGTAAATCTTTGAAGAGTGGCGTAAAAGCTAAGAAAGCAACCGACGCTGACTGGAAAGTTTGCATTTTCCAAGATTCTAAGAAATTTAAAAATGAAAAGAAAGAAGAAATTGTAAAATGGAAAGTAACTGAGGCTAAGTTCGAAGACTTTGCAAATATTGATATAGTAAAACAAAACGACCTCGATGTGGTTGCTGACAAGGCTGAGAAAGTGCTTGAAGAGATGAAAGCTGGCAATTTGACAGCTGACTACTGCAAGACAATCGGTAGAGTTACAACAATCAAATTCAACAACATTGGCAAAGAACTTGGCGATGAGCTAGGTATCTCTGCTGCAAAGGACGGCAAGAATTATCCACTACTTATCGAAATCACCAACGAAAAGATTAGTAAGTTCATCGACAACTCTGAAAACCCAAAGACAAAACACCTTATCTCATATCAAGGACCAAAGGTAGTTTTGCCTAACTGGGACAACGCATACTAAGATAATCAAATCAAAGCACTCTACCTAGTAGGGGTTCTAAAATGAAGAAAATTCCGCAACAATCAAGTTGCGGAATTTTCTATTTTTCTTTTCTAGTTGTTGCTTTCTTTTTTGCATAATAAGAAGCAATCGCTTGTTTTTGTTTTTTTCGGGAAACGAGCAACTACAAGCATAAACCCAACAAATGATAATGTAGTAACCTGTAGACCTGTAAGAGATAAAGAAGTTCGTGATTTTAATTTAGTGAATATCAATAAAAAAGGACGGAAAAAGAAATATGTTAAGCGAAATTCAAAAAAATAAATTTACCCAAAGAGCAAAAGAAGTTGTGCAAAAACTATTAAAAAAATTAAATATTGTTGAATTAGATGATAATTCTATTTGCGATTTGCAAGAAGAACTTGATTTTTTAGTTGCTTCACTTGTAAACGCTCAAGAAGATGGCGAAACGATAGACGAAGAATTGTTGGAAATCTACGATTTGTTAACGGACATTGTTTTGGACAACGAAGAAGATTTGGATTTCTTAAACCAACTTTTCTTCAATTAAAGTGTAGCATACTATACTTTTAAATGAAAGTTGTGAGTTTTTGCGAGGTAAAAAGAAAGACTAACGAAAATTTTCGTTAATCTTTTATATTGTCTGAAAATTCCCTACGATAACTACGATATAGTAGGGGTGCTTTTTGCTTGCTCGATAAATTCGGCGGCCAAAAATCAAATAAAATCAACAAATGCCTATTCACGAAAGTGGGTAGGCATATTTTTTTGCATATTTGTCCACAATAATACAAAACTGATAAGGAGAAAAAATGAAAGTAGTAAATATCAACGATAGTTGGGAGTTTTTCAAAGGGGTATCTGACATATCCACAATCAAGGGCGAGAGAGGCGAAGCGGTCAATCTTCCGCATACTTGGAACAACTTGGACGGACAAGACGGTGAAAATGACTATTTCCGTGGCAGTTGTATATATTCTAAGGTGGTGGATATCAACAAAAAGACAGACAAAGATTATTATATAGAGTTCCGTGGCGCCAACGCCGTGGCAACGCTGTATATCAACAATATGTTCGTGGGCGAGCATAAGGGGGGCTTTTCCACTTTCCGCTGGAACATAACTGAGTATATTGTGCTGGGCAACAACAGCATTGTGGTCAAGGTGGACAACAGCCCTATGGAAGATGTCTATCCTCAAATGGCGGACTTCACTTTCTTTGGAGGACTGTATAGAGCTGTGTATCTCATAGAGGCGGAAAAGAGCAGGTTCGACCTAGATTATTGGGGCAGTGATGGGGTGATGATTACACCAACATTGCGAGATAAAGATAGGGCAGTTGTCAACATAAGAGCATTCTTGACCAATCCAAAAGCCGAACAAGAAGTGTGCATCGAGCTGGTGGACGAAGGTCAAGTCGTGGCGACGGCTTGTATGAGTGCAACCAAACCGACAATCGACATAAATTTGGACAATCCAAAATTGTGGAATGGCGTGGACTGTCCGCATTTGTACAAGGCAAAGCTCAGGCTGGTGCAAGGCGAAAACGTGCTGGACGAAAGAGTGGTGAGTTGGGGCATAAGAGAGTTCAAGGTGGACAAGGACGGCAGTTGGCTCAACGGTCGCAAATATCCACTGAGAGGTGTGTCACGCCACCAAGATAGGCAAGATATGGGTTGGGCAATCACCACCAAAGAACACGATGAGGATATGGCGCTCATCAAGGAAGTTGGGGCGAACAGCATAAGGCTGGCGCACTATCAACACGATCAATATTTCTATGACCTATGCGATAAAAACGGCATGGTAGTGTGGGCGGAAATTCCGTATATATCCGTGCATTTGGACAAGGCAGATGACAATGCCCTCGCTCAAATGAGAGAGCTGGTCATACAGAATTATAATCACCCGAGCATTTGTATGTGGGGTATAAGCAACGAAATAACCATAGGCGGAGAGAACCAAAATCAATGCGAATTGCACAAAAGGCTAAATGAGCTGTGTCATAGTTTGGACAGCACTCGCCCAACAACTATGGCGAACGTGAGTATGTTGGAGCCGAATGCACCTATCATCGACATACCTGATATGATAGCATACAATCACTATTTTGGTTGGTATGTGGGCGAAGTCGAGGACAACGCAAAGTGGCTAGATGAGTGGAGAAGAAACTACCCAAACAAGCCGATTGGACTATCTGAATATGGCTGTGAAGCGGTTATGGATTATCACACCAACAGCCCTAGACAGGGCGATTATACCCAAGAATATCAAGCTTTTTATCACGAAAACATGTTGGATATTTTCGACAAACGCCCATACCTGTGGTGCACGTTTGTGTGGAATATGTTTGACTTTGGAGTGGACAGCCGAAATGAGGGCGGTGTCAAAGGGCGAAACAACAAAGGGTTGGTGACCTATGACCGAAAGACCAAGAAAGACAGCTTCTATATCTACAAAGCATACTGGAGCAAAGAGCCGTTCGTGCATATCACTTCCAAAGGCTACAACAAACGGCAAGGCAAAGAAACAAAAATCAAAGTGTATTCTAACTGCGATGAGGTGGGATTGTATGTGGGCAAAACTTTGGTTGAAAACAAAAAAGGTCGACATGTATTCGATTTTTGCATACCAATGCCAATTTTTCCAACACGCATAAGAGCGGTAGCCAAGGGGTGCGAAGACAGCTTTGTGTTGCACAGAGTTGTCAAAGAGCCAAACAAGTACACCCTCCAAAGCAAAGGGGCGGAAGTGATAAATTGGTTCGAGAAAGATGGCAAAAAGGTAGAGTTCGAGTACAAAGACGGCTACTTTTCTATCAGAGATAAACTGGGCGACATTATGCAAACCGAGGAGGGCGACAAGCTTATACGCATTATGATGGACAGGGCAAGTCAACAATCTGGTATGAAAATAAGCGGAGCTATGCTCAAAATGATTGGCGGTATGACAGTGGAGCGAATCGCAGGTATGATGGGCGACAAGCTGGATATGCAAGAGCTGTACGAGCTGAATAAGGCTTTGCAAAATATCAAAAAGAAGGAGAATATATGACAAAAGAGGTAAGACCATTCGGAGCAAGAGATAAGTTCGGATATATGATGGGCGACTTTGGCTGCAATATGAGTTTCCAACTTATATCAAGTTATCTTATGCTGTTTATGACCCAAGGCATGGGATTGAAAATGGCACACTGGGCGATTATTGTCATCGTAACAAAGATTTTCGATGCAATCAACGACCCTATCATTGGTGCTATGGTGGACGCTCGCCCACCTACTAAGCTCGGTAAGTTCCGACCTTGGATTTTGTGGGGAGCGGTGGGCATTGCAATCACAACCACCTTGCTATTCCTTGACATTAGGAAATTCAGCTATTGGGCAAGATTTAGCTATGCGTTGGTGATGTATATGGTGTGGTCGATTGCTTACACGACAGCCAACGTGCCTTACGGTTCACTCAACGCCGTGCTGACAGATGATAGCGGACAAAGAGCCAGTCTGTCATCGCTGAGAAGCATTGGAGCAGGGTTGGCGACTGTGCCAATTATGATTGTGTTGCCGCTCATTATTTTTGGCGAAAAAGATGAAAACGGCTATGCACCAATCAAGCCTGAGGCATTTTTTTGGATAGCTTTGGTGTGCGGATTGGTGGGCATTGTGGGATTTTTGGTGACATTCTTTTGTACTCAAGAGCGTACCCAATATGCCAACAAACAGGAAAAATTCAACTACTTCAAGACACTTGCAGGCTTCTTCAAAAATAGGGCAGTGCTCGCAATATGCTTGGCATCTTTTGCCCAACTGGTGTTCATTATGTCCTATGCGACCACCTTGCCACTCGTGTTCCAATTCTATTTTAAGAGTACCGAGATTATCAGTGCGGCAAGCTTGATGACGATGATTCCGATGATGATACTCATTCCGTTCATGGCGAAGTTGTCTGTCAAGTTCGGCAAAAAAGAGATTGCAACGCTCCCAAACTTGTTGGCAATCGCCGTGCTTGTGGGTATGCTGTTCATCAACTTCCAACGCAACCAAAACGGTGCTTGGCTGTATGTGGGATTGTTGGCGGTGGTAATGTTCGCAGGGAGTACCTTTTCGTTGGCGACTTGGTCGATGGTGGCGGACTGTGTAGACCAACAAGAAATCATCACCGGAAAGCGTGAAGAGGCAAGTGTGTATGCGACTTATTCTTTGGCTAGAAAAGTGGCACAAGGCGTGGGCGCAAGCGTGATTGCTCTATTCCTCGGTATGGTGGGATATGACGTGGACAACGTGGCTGCCAACACTCGCCCAGAGATTGCTGGCGGTATATTCAAGCTGTCAATCATCTTTCCACTTGTAGGATTTTGTATTATCTTTGTAACACTCGGGTTGTTGTACAACCTCAACAAAACAAAGGTCGAGGAAAACACCAAAGTGCTGAGAGAAAAACACAACAGTGCAACCCCAAATGAGGTGATTAGCGAGATTTTTTACAACGAAGATGACCAAATCCAAATCAATGAGTCTTTTGGTAGTGCATTGTGCAACGAAAGCAGTCGTGACAGCATAATTGTGGACAGCAAATCAAAAGAAAATGACCAAGAAAACAAGTAAAAGAAAAAGATAAAAATATGGATATGTATCGACTTTTTGATAGTTATCCAACCCAAAACGGCTATGCTGTGGCATAGCTTTTTTGGTGTAAAACAACAGACAAACAACAAAGAGCAAAACAAGCAAACACAAAGAAAAAATATCAACACACAAGTGGAATATGAGCAAAAATCCGCTTGCAAAAAGCCAATAAACTTCAACAAAAATGTGGGATAATGCAAAATTGCATTTTGATAACACTTGACAAGGACGGCTTTATATAATAAAATAAATAAGGAATTAAGATATGTCTAACATAGAGCTATTCCAAGCGATTATTACGGACCACTTCTTATGAAGTTAGCCATACGGACAGCGGGTCCACTGCCGATTGGGTGGCATTGCCACCATTTGTTGATTGAGTAAAACTCGAATTTTATAAGTGGTTGAACAACCGAATTGCGAAAGCAAACTTGTGAAAGGTCAATAAAGAGTAGTAAAAAGTATTGTTGCTTATAGACTCTATGCCCACCACATATCCCATTATGGATATTTTGCACAAGTTGTTATCGACTTGTGCTTTTTTATGAGGTAGAAATGAAAGACAACCAAAGAGAACTGGATCAAACTCGTGCGCCTATTTATGAAGCACTGCAAAGATTCCGCCAAATGAGAGTAGTCCCATTCGACGTGCCGGGACACAAACATGGTAGAGGCAATCCTGAACTTACCGAATTTTTGGGTGAACAATGCGTTGGCATCGACGTCAACAGTATGAAACCACTCGACAATCTTTGTCACCCAATATCTGTCATTCACGAAGCAGAGTGTTTGGCGGCTGATGCTTTTGGTGCAGCTCATGCATTTTTGATGGTGGGCGGTACAACAAGCTCGGTGCAAAGTATGGTCTTGTCTGTGTGCAAGCGTGGCGACAAAATTATTTTGCCTCGTAACGTGCATAGAAGCGTCATCAATGCGTTGGTTGTGTGCGGTGCAATTCCTGTATATGTCAATCCTGATGTGGACACTCGCCTTGGTATTTCGCTTGGTATGCAAAGAGAGCAAGTTGCGCAAGCTATTGCCGAAAACCCTGATGCGGTGGCTGTACTTGTCAACAACCCTACATACTATGGTGTATGTTCTGACCTAAAAGCTATCGTAAAAATCGCTCATGAGGCTGGTATGTATTGTCTTGCAGATGAGGCACACGGCACTCACTTCTATTTTGGCGCAAATATGCCAATCACCGCTATGGAAGCAGGTGCGGATATGGCGGCTGTGTCTATGCACAAGAGCGGTGGTAGTCTTACCCAATCTAGCTTGCTCCTCATCGGACCTAATGTAAATCAAGGCTATGTAAGACAGATTATCAACTTGACCCAAACAACTTCCGGCAGCTATTTGCTGATGTCAAGCCTCGACATATCTCGCCGTAACCTTGCACTTCGTGGAAAGGAAGTTTTCTCTAAGGTCGTGGCTATGGCGGACTATGCAAGAGAAGAAATCAACGAAATTGGCGGATATTATGCTTTCGGCAAAGAGATTATCAACGGCAATTCGGTATTCGACTTTGACCCAACCAAACTGAGTGTGCATACTCGTGATATTGGTCTTGCAGGCATCGAAGTTTACGACTTGCTCAGAGATGAGTACGATATCCAAATCGAATTCGGTGACATTGGTAATATCCTTGCATATCTTTCTATGGGTGACCGCCCACAAGAGCTAGAGAGATTGGTGAGCGCTTTGGCTGAGATAAGAAGAAGATACCACTCAGACAGCACGGGACTTCTCAATCAAGAATACATTTCGCCAATGGTGGTAAAAAGTCCGCAAGAAGCATTCTATTCTGAGAAAAAATCTTTGCCACTCAGAGAGAGCGAAGGCAAAGTTTGTTGTGAATTCGTTATGTGTTATCCACCGGGAATACCTATACTTGCTCCTGGCGAGATGATTACCAAAGAGATACTAGACTATATCGAATACGCCAAGGAAAAGGGCTGTTCGATGACAGGTCCTGAGGACCCTGAGATAAATTATCTCAACGTGTTGGCATAGGAGGAAAACATGGAATTTTGGTTTAGTGAATTTCACGCACCTGACGTAAAACATAGCATCAGAGTAAATCGCCACTTGTATTCGCACAAGAGCGACTATCAACAAATTGATATTTTCGATACACCTGAGTTCGGCAGAGTGCTTGTCCTCGACGGCAATGTCCAACTGACCGAGCGAGATGAATTCATATACGATGAAATGGTTACTCACGTGCCTATGGCTGTGCATCCAAATATCCAAGATGTGCTTGTGATTGGCGCAGGCGATGGCGGTGTAGTGCATGAGCTTGCAAGATATGACCAAATCAAACGCATCGACCTTGTAGAAATGGACCCAAAAGTGTTGGAAGCGTGCAGGACTTATTTGCCTGAGAACGCCAGCCGACTAGATGATGCTCGTGTGCATATTTACTTCGACAATGCGCTCCGTTTTATCCGCAGATGTGAGAGCCAATATGACCTTATCATCGTGGACTCCACCGACCCATTCGGACCAAACGAGGGATATTTTACGAGAGAGTTCTATGGCATTTGCTACAATGCGCTCAGAGAAGACGGCATTATGGTCAACCAACAAGGTTCGCCTTTCTATCGCCACGATGCTGAGGCTATGCAAAGAAGCCACAAAAAGATTGTCAATACATTCCCTATCAGCCGTGTGTACCAAGCACATATCCCAACTTATGCGGCAGGATATTGGTTGTTCGGTTTTGCTAGCAAAAAGTACCACCCAATCGATGACCTCAATATCGAAAAGTGGCTTGCGCTCAACTTGAAGACAAAATATTATACAACCAAGTTGCACGTGGGAGCGTTCTATCTCCCTGCATTCCTAGAAAAAATGCTCGAAGAGGTGGAAAAATGATAGAGAGAAATATCGAAACGTTCATCGGCTGTGACAGCGAATATCAAGATGCAAGCATTGTGCTATTCGGCGCACCGTTCGACAGCACGACATCTTTCCGCCCCGGGGCAAGATTTGGCTCGGCAGCTATCAGACATGAGAGCTTTGGACTGGAAACATACAGCCCATATCAAGACAAGGATTTGACAGACTATTGCGTGTTCGACAGCGGTGACTTGGAGCTATGCTTTGGCAGCAGTGAGCAAGCGCTCATTGACATTGAGGATAGAGCAAGAGAGATTTTGAAAGATGACAAAATGCCACTTCTCATAGGGGGAGAACACCTCGTGACCCTCGGCAGTGTGAGAGCTGTGGCAGACAAATATAAGGATTTGCATATCATTCACTTTGATGCACATGCCGACCTTAGAGAGGATTATCTCGGCGCAAAATTATCGCACGCTTGTGTGATGAGAAGATGCTATGAGTTGGTGGGCGACGGACATATTCATCAATTTTGTATCCGCAGCGGCGACAGAGAAGAGTGGAGATTTGCCAAAGAGCATACCGATATGCACCCATTCTCTTTCGAGGGATTGGATGAAGTGGTACAAAAGCTCCAACAAAGTGGCTCACCTGTGTATTTTTCAATCGACCTAGATTGTATGGACAGCGGTATTTTCCCCGGCACTGGTACACCTGAGGCTGGCGGAGTGAGCTTTGTGGAGTTGGTCAAGGCTATCACCAAGGTGGCTAAGACCAATGTGGTAGGTGCAGATATCAATGAACTTGCACCAATGTTGGACAATTCGGGCATGTCTACTGCGACTGCTTGCAAAGTGCTGAGAGAACTTATCTTGGCACTCATCAAATAAAAAGGAGAAAGAAAATGAGTAGAGTTTTAGTTATCGGTTGTGGCGGTGTTGCCAGTGTTGCAATTAGAAAATGTTGCCAAGTGAGTGAAGTGTTCGAGGAGCTTTGTATTGCCAGCAGAACCAAGTCTAAGTGTGATGCTTTGGCAGAAGATTTGAAGGGAACTACCAAGACCAAGATTACCACTCGCCAAGTTGATGCAGATGATGTAAAACAAGTGGTAGAGCTTATCAATGATGTCAAGCCTGACCTCGTGATGAACATTGCGCTACCTTACCAAAATCTAACCATTATGGACGCTTGCCTCGAATGTGGTGTCAACTATATGGACACTGCCAACTATGAGCCTGAGGACATCGAAGAGCCAGAGTGGAAAGCTCAATATGAAAAGAGATGCAAAGAAAAGGGATTTTCTGCATACTTTGATTATAGCTACCAATGGGCATACAAAGAAAAATTCGAGAAGGCAGGACTTATGGCACTGCTCGGTTGCGGTTTTGACCCAGGTGTAACCCAAGCATATTGTGCTTATGCAAAAAAACACGAATTCGATACAATCGATACTATTGATATTTTGGATTGCAACGGCGGCGATCACGGCTATGCTTTTGCTACCAACTTCAATCCGGAAGTCAACCTAAGAGAAGTGTCTGCTCCGGGCAGTTATTGGGAGAATGGCAAATGGGTGGAAATACCTCCTATGGCTATCAAGAGAGAATACAACTTTGACCAAGTAGGTCAAAAGGATATGTATTTGCTCCACCACGAAGAGATAGAGTCTTTGGCTGTCAACATTCCTGAGGTGAAGAGAATTAGATTCTTCATGACTTTTGGTCAAAGCTATCTCACACATATGAAGTGTTTGGAGAATGTGGGTATGCTCAGCACAACCCCTATCAACTTCGAGGGACACGAGATTGTGCCAATCAAGTTCTTGAAAGCTTTGCTCCCTGACCCAGCAAGCCTTGGTCCTCGTACCCACGGCAAGACCAATATCGGCTGTATTTTTACAGGCAAAAAGGACGGCAAAGACAAGACTTATTATATCTATAATGTTTGTGACCACCAAGAGTGCTACAAGGAAGTCAAGAGCCAAGCTATCAGCTACACCACTGGTGTGCCAGCAATGTGCGGTGCGCTTATGATGCTCACAGGCAATTGGAACAAGGCAGGCGTTTATACCGTGGAAGAGATGAATCCAGACCCATTTATTGAGGCTTTGGACAAGTACGGCTTGCCAAAACAAGAAAACCACAACCCAGTTTTGGTGGACTAGTATGCAAGAGAAGAGAGAGATTTTTGAGTCGCTAGGCGGAGAGTTGCCAAAGAAGGTTTTTGGCGACTTGCCAACGCCTTGCTATGTCATCGATGAGTCGGCACTCGCTCACAACGGAGCAATTCTCCGAGGGGTGCAAGATAGGACAGGTGCAAAGATTTTGCTCGCCCAAAAAGCTTTCTCCAACTATGATTTTTACCCAATGCTTAGCCAGTATTTGGCAGGCACGGAAGCCAGCGGCTTGTATGAAGCAAGACTCGGCAAGGAAGAAATGCCTGACAAGGAAGTGCATACCTTTTGTGGTGCGTACAAGCAAGAGGATATCCAAAAGGTGCTAGAATACAGCGACCATATCGTGTTCAATTCTGTGCGACAACTAGCTGAGTGGGGAGGTCTTGCCAAACAATATGGCAGGAGTGTGGGACTGCGTATCAATCCCCAATTTTCGACCCAAGAGGGACACGCAATCTATGACCCTTGTGCGGCAGGAAGTAGATTGGGCGTGAGTCGTGATGAGTGGAACAAACAAATGACCGATGAGATTTTTGGCAATTTGGACGGACTGCATTTCCATACATTGTGCGAGCAAAATTCTGATGATTTGGACAGCACTTTGAGAGCGGTGGAAGAGAAGTGGGGCGACATTTTACCTAAGATGAAATGGCTAAATATGGGTGGCGGTCACCACATAACAAGACACGACTATGATATAGACTTGCTCGAAAAAAATATCAAGTACGCAATCCAGAAGTGGGGTGTGGAAGTCTACCTCGAACCAGGTGAGGCGGTTGCGCTCAATGCAGGATACTTCGTGACGCGAGTGTTGGATATTGTGGAAAACAGCGGAATAAAAGTGGCGATACTCGACGGCTCGGCTGCTTGCCATATGCCTGATGTCATCGAAATGCCGTATATGCCACCGCTCTATGGTGCAATCACTGAGAGTGGAAAATATTGTTATAGATTGGGCGGTCCAACCTGTTTGGCAGGCGATGTGATAGGTGACTATTACTTCGACGAGCCTCTCCAAGTGGGCGATATGTTGTGCTTTGGCGATATGGCAATCTATACCACTTGCAAGAACAACACATTCAATGGTATGCCACTGCCCAACATTTGGAAGAAGAGCCTCGGCGGAAAAATCGAACAGCTGACCGACTTTGGCTATGATGACTTCAAGTCACGTCTCGGCAAACAAAAAGCCTAAAAACTCGATACATATCAACAAAAACACACTTGTGAACAACAAGTGTGTTTTTTTGTGGGGGAAAATAAAGATAAAAGATGTAGTGAGTTGGGATTTATGGAAAATCATATCCTACAAATACTACTTTTTTGCTTTTGTTAAGTCTTGAAAAAAACCTAATTTAATGTTATAATATAGTGTATATTTCTAATGCTAAGAGGATAATAAATGACCAACATTGATATAAAAGAAAACAATTTATATCGTTTAGACAGTCGTCTACTTGAGATATTGCTACTTGACCGTACAACAAAGAAAAATATTATTTGGGCGACCGACAATTATGCCTCTCGAGGATTGGGGTACAAGTTCAATGACCACATAGATGTTTATTCGATAATCAAAAGGAACGGGAGTTTGATTAAGCCTCGTGTGGAAAAGTCCAAGAAAGAACAAGCTGATCGTGTCAAATCCAAAGCCGAGGTGTTTACTCCTTCTTGGGTTTGCAATGCACAAAACAATCTTATTGACAATGCTTGGTTTGAGCGAGAAAATGTTTTCAATACCGAAACAGAGAAGGGGTGGACTACCAACAGTGAAAAAATTATTTTCCCGGCAGACAAAACTTGGCAAGATTATGTCCAAGAAAATCGTTTGGAAATCACTTGCGGTGAAGCTCCATATCTTGTGAGTCGCTATGACGCTGTAACTGCTGAAGAAATTGAGATAAAAGACAGAATAGGGTTGTTGGATAGAAAGCTCCGTATCGTGTCTGAAAATGTCAATAGCGAGCCTGAATGGGTAGAATGGGCAAAGATTGCATACAAAAGCATATATGGTTTTGATTGGCAAGGCGACAATGTTTTGCTTGCCAGAGAAAACTTGCTACGCACTTTTATTGATTATTATATGGACAAGTTTGAGCATTTTCCAATCACGGAATATTTGCTCGAAATTGCCGAAATTATCTCGTGGAACATATGGCAAATGGACGGATTAAAATATGTAATTCCCAACAGCTGTACCATTGTTGATGAAACTATTTATACTCTTTTTGGAGAGGAACACCACAAAGTGGAATGTGAAGGCTGCAAAACAAACACCCCAACCAAACACAATGGAATTTATTGTAAGATAATGGATTGGGGAAAAAATAAACCTATCAAATTTGTTTCTTTAATTAGGAGGTAAAAATGAGCGGATTTCAATCAACTTTTGCATACAAATTGATATATGTATTTCGTATCAATGATGAAGCACACAAAGGCTTGTTGAAAATAGGTGATGCAACAATTCACACCGACAAATCAGCAGACCAATTATTTCCTAATTGCAAGGAACTAAATTCTGCTGCAAAAGAACGTATCAACGATTATACAAAAACAGCTTCTGTTGCTTACGAATTATTACATACAGAAATTGCTGTTAAAAGTACTAATATCAACAATAAGAAAACAATCAAGGCGTTCAGGGATAAGGCTGTACATAGTGTGCTTTTGCGATCTGGCATAAAACGCCACGAATTCAATATAGAAAATGCAGGCAAAGAATGGTTCAAAACTGATTTGGCAACCGTCCAAAAAGCAATCGTTGCAGTCAAAGAGGACCGTTTATCACTTAATACAGGCGAGATTACTGAAGATGTCTCTCCTATTATTTTCAGACCAGAGCAATCAAAAGCGATAAAAGAAACGATTGCACAATTCAAGAAAGGCGATCGTATGCTTTGGAATGCCAAAATGCGTTTTGGAAAAACATTGTCTGCTTTGCAAGTTGCGAAAGAACTTGGTTTCAAAAAGACTCTTATTTTTACTCACCGCCCTGTTGTTAGTGATGGCTGGTATGATGACTTCAAGAAAATATTTAGGGGTACAGATTATGTATTTGGCTCAAAAATTGTCGGCGAGCCAATAGAAGAACTTGTAGATGGCGAAAAGCCTTATGTATATTTCTGTTCTATTCAAGACCTCAGAGGGTCGTCTGCTGTGGGTGGTAAATTCGACAAGAACGAATTTATCTTTTTGATTGATTGGGACTTTATTGTAGTAGATGAAGCCCATGAAGGAACACAAACCACACTTGGTCAAAAAGTATTCGAGGCCGTTCTCGAAGGTTCATCTTCCGAAAAAAGGCCAAAACTTTTAGAGTTGTCTGGCACTCCATTCAATCTTTTGGCAAACTTCAAAGCAGGTGAAATATATACTTGGGACTATATTATGGAGCAACAAGCCAAACACGATTGGATATTGAAGAATTTTGGCGACTCCAACCCTTATGAAGAACTTCCAAAGCTTGAAATATTTACATACGATCTCGATAGGTTGATTCCGGGATATATTGATGTTGAGGATTCGGCGTTCAACTTCCGTGAGTTTTTCCGTACTTGGACAGGAAATATCAACAAAGATTACAAACCAATTCCAAAGGGCGCTGCTGTTGGTGATTTTGTTCATCGCAATGATGTATTGGCATTCCTTAATTTACTAACCAAAACTGATGATAAAGCCAATTATCCATTTGCAACCGAAGAATATCGTGCTTTTTATCGTCACACATTGTGGATGGTTCCAGGAGTAAGGGAAGCAAAGGCATTAAGCAAGCTTTTGCAATCTCACCCAGTTTTTGGTTCAGGTGCATTCAATATAGTAAATGTTGCAGGCGATGGCGATGAAGAACAAGAATACAAAAATGCACTTCAAGCTGTGCGTGATGCAATAGGAGATAATCCAGACGACCACTATTCTATCACCATATCTTGCGGAAGACTTACCACAGGAGTAACTGTACCAGAATGGACAGCGGTATTGATGCTTGCAGGCACATTTTCTACTTCGGCGGCAAACTATTTGCAAACTATATTCAGAGTGCAAACACCAGCAAACATAAACGGAAAAATTAAAGAACGTTGTTCCGTGTTTGATTTTGCTCCTGATAGAACTTTGAAAATGGTGGCAGAGGCAGGTCATCTGTCATCGAAAATTGGCAACACCAGCAACGACAGAGTTTTGATGGGGGAATTCCTCAATTATTGTCCTGTAGTTGCAATAGAAGGCTCAACAATGCAACCTTACAATGTTGATGGTTTGCTCCAGCAGTTGAAAAAAGCTTATGTTAATCGTGTTGTAAAGAATGGATTTGATGACACGCACTTGTACAACAACGAATTGCTAAAGCTCAATGATATAGATTTGCAAGAATTCGAAGCTTTGAAGAAAATTGTTGGTGCAAGTAAACAGTCTGGGAATGTGCAGGGTGTCGATGTCAACAAACAAGGTTTTACCAATGAACAGTATGACGAGATAGAAAAAATACAAAACAAGCCAAAGAAAGAACGCACACCAGAAGAGCTTGCAAAGTTGGAAGAACTCAAGAAAAAGAAAGACAATGCCAGCAAGGCAAGGTCAATTTTGCGTGGAATTTCTATTAGAATACCATTGCTTATTTATGGTGCTGAAGTAGCGGTTGACCAAGATATTACTTCCGCCAATTTTGTTGATATGATAGATGACTCTTCTTGGAATGAGTTTATGCCAATGGGTGTAACAAAAGAAGTATTCAAGAAGTTTGCAAAATACTATGAGGAAGATGTTTTTGTTGCGGCAGGCAGACAAATTCGTAATACAGCATTGGCTGCTGATGAGTTAGCCCCACAAGAGCGTGTTCAGAAAATAGCGGAACTGTTTTCAACTTTCAAAAATCCAGACAAAGAAACAGTCCTTACACCTTGGAGAGTTGTCAATATGCATATAGCCGATTGCTTGGGTGGCTGGTGTTTTTATAATGATGATTTTACCAATACGTTGGAAGAACCTCGCTTTGTAAATCAAGATGATGTGACTAAAGAAACAATGTCCAACACCAATGCGAAAATTCTTGAAATCAACTCCAAGACAGGTCTATATCCTTTGTATGTTACATACAGCATATTCCGTGCACGATTGGATAACATAGCGGAACAAGAACGCACGCTTGAAAAGCAATACGAACTTTGGGACAAAACAGTAGAAGAAAACATTTTTGTCATTTGCAAAACACCTATGGCAAAAGCGATTACCAAGCGTACACTTTTAGGGTATCGCAAAGGCAAAATCAATGCACACGCATTCGATGACCTAATCAACCAACTAAAAGAAAAACCTCAACAATTCAAAGAAAAAGTGCTTCGTGGTAGCACTTGGAACAAAAAGGAGTCTGTTATGAAATTTAATGCAGTAGTAGGAAATCCACCATATCAAGAAAATTTGGAGACGGATAATACAAGTCGTTCTTTGGCAAAACAACTCTTCCCAGATTTTATAAAAGCTACTATTGAGTTAAAGCCTACTTATTCATCTTTAATTACACCTTCAAGATGGTTTGCGGGAGATGCTCAAGATGGTTCTTTTGTAAGATTAAGAGAATATCTAAAAAACAAAGACCATTTTATAAAAATTTTTAACTTTGAAAATGGTAATGATTTGTTCGAACATGTAATAATTAAAGGTGGTGTTAATTATTATTTATACAACGAGAACTATACAGGAAAAGTTAAATTTGCAACTAAACCAGATAAAACTGATTTTATCACGACATATCGTGATTTATTTGAAGAGGGATTAGACATTGTACTAAGCAATGCAAACGATTATTCTATTATACAAAAAACACGCAACAGTAAGGGGTCTTTGATGGATATTGCGACAGGTCGTAATGCTTTTAATATAGTAGGAAAGGAGGCTACCGTTGAAAAGATAACAAGTAAAAATAAGTATGATGGAGCTGTACCTATAAGATGTAAAGGCAACATAATAAGATGGGGTGATAGAAATTTGATTACTAAAAATATAAGCATCTTTGAAGCTTATAAAGTTTTTATTTCTAAATCAGCTGGAGATCCTGCAAAAGATCAAAATGTTATTGGAACACCTTATATAGGAGAACCTATGTCTGCTTGTACCGATTCTCTTATACCAATAGGGTGTTTTAGTTCAAAAGTTGAAGCCATAAATTTGCAAAAGTATTTAATGACTAAATTTGTGCGTTATATGATCAGTATTCTTAAAGTGTCACAAAATGTATACCAAAACGTATATAAATTTGTTCCACTCCAAGACTTCACGGACAAGTCGGATATAGATTGGTCAAAATCTGTTGATGAAATCGACAAGCAACTCTACCACAAATACAATCTTGATGAAACTGAAATTGCTTTCATCGAGTCTAAAATAAAGCCTATGGAATAAAAATGAAAGAGTTGGTGATAAGTGTTGTTGCATCTATAATTGCATCTGTTATTATGTGGACTCTTTCTCAACTATATTCATTTGGTGCAAGAAAGAAAATTGATTACAAAATTATGTTAATGCGAAATGATATTTCTGATTATCTAAAGTTTTTAGAATATAAAGACTATGAACTAGCTGTTTTGCAACTTCAACGGTTATTAGATGAAATTGGGGATCTATATTCTTATATAAAGCCTCTAACATATTGTCGAAAGAAAAAAAGTTGATTTTTACCTTGCTAAATAGTCTTTACCATACACTATCGATGTCTCAAACCTATTATAAAGGCTATGATAAAAGTGTTGAAAAAGAAGCGTGGTGCGAAAAAGCATTGAATCAAGATGAAATCAAAATAAATTGTACCAATAATGAACAAAAACAGCTTAGTGAATATGAATTTCCATATTCTATAGAAATAATAATAAAAATCTTAAGCGAATTGAATACTTGTAAAACAACAAAGGAAGCCTTGATGAGTGAAGATTATTTTAATGTTAATGATAATAAGGAATATATGAAAATATGTTATAAAAAACTGATAGATATAACTGCATTTAGAGGATCTTTGGCAAAACAGGTTGCCGAAAAATATTCTTTAATTTCTTCAACTATGACTAGGGAAGAATACAATAAACTAATTGATTCGTTGTAGTTGTCTAATTGTCGCTTTTATTTAATATAAACAATCCCCCAAAGTTTTGGAGTTTATCCGACTTTGGGGGTTTTACTTTTTAGCTAGTTCAATCCACGAATTGACCTTTTTTGTTGCGAGTTTTCTGTCGCCAACTTGTGCCACAGGCGTTGGGTCTGTTGAAGTGGACAATTATGCCTGCCGTGCCGTTGATTAAGACATAAATCATATTGTTGGACAAATTTTTTAGTAAAAAATAAGCGGTTGCGTTCCCTAATTTAGAACACAACCTGCTTTTTTTAGCAGAGCGGGATTCTTCTTGCCTTTTTGCAAGGTTATATGTACAAGTTGCGACTTGGACTTGCAAAAAGTCTTCGGACAGCCGCTAAAAGCTTGCCACTGGCAACCTTTCTTAACGCTCTCTTCAAATCCCTAACAAGCATCTTGTAAAACAAAAAAAGAGCCTGAAAGGGTGTTACCCTTAGGGAAAACAGGCGCAGGCGAATAGCTTGCGCCTGTTTTCTTGTGTTTTTACGGCAATTCTATCTCTCCGACGTGCGTAAGACATATCGTTACCGTTCTTTTATAGCCGTCTTCCGTCTTAACCTTTTCCGAAACAATGACTTTATCGATCAGCAGTCTGACGATTTCGGGCGTAAGTTTCTTGATTCTGCCCGTCCTGACCACAAGAGAAACGAAATTGTTGATGTTATCGTTTATCTCGTCGTATCGGCCGATTTCGCTCTGACTGTGTTCAACCGTTTCTTTCAGTTGCCGTTGCTCCTGTTCGTATGCCTCGGACATCAAAGCAAACCGTTCTTCCGTTATCTTGCCCATAACCTTATCTTCATAAAGGCTTTGAATGATCTTGTTCAGAGCCTTTATTCTGTTTTCGGCTTCGGATACTTGTCTTGCCTTTTTCGCAACCTCCTTCCGGGATAGTAATCGGGAGTGTTGGATGGCAATATCGACAAAGTCTCCTTCGTGATCGATGACAAAGTCGGAAACTCTTTTTAAGTAACTTAAAACGATTTCTTCAATGGCTTCTACGGTTATCTGATGCGAAGTGCAGGTAGATTTCTTCTGCTTGCGGTAGGACGAGCAGTTGAAATACTCCTTTTGTTTCATGGTAGATGAGCGGCAAAGATACATTTTCTTCCCGCAGTCCGCACAGTAAACCATTCCCGAAAAAACGTTCATTTCGCCCATCGGCGTCGGCCTGCGTCTGCCTTCGCGTATTTTCTGTACGGTATCATACGTCTGCTTGTCGATGATCGCTTCCTGCGTATTCTCAAAGGTAACCCATTTTGACGGATCGTTCCAGACCTTCTTCTTACACTTATAGGACTTCTTTGTCGTCCGGAAGTTTACGGTACAGCCTGTATAGTGCGGATTGCTCAGAATTCGTTTTATCGTATCCGAGCACCATAATTCCGGCATGGGCGATTTCGCAGGGTGCTTTACGCCGAGTCTGTCATAATGGCAAATGGGCGTTTCGACTTTTCTTTCGTTGAGAATCCGGGCAATCTGCGTCGGACCGAAGCCCTGCATACAGAGTGTGAAAATCTCTTTTACCGTTTTTGCCGCTTCTTCATCGATAATCCATTGCTCCTTGTCGTCGGGGCTTTTCAGATAACCGAAAGGCGGAACGGTACACAGGTGTTTCCCCGAATTGCCTTTGGAACGGAATACCGCGCGGATCTTCTTGCTCGTGTCCTTTGCGTACCACTCGTTGATGATATTACGGAATGGGGTAAAATCGTTGTCGACCTGACTTTCACTGTCCACACCGTCATTGACCGCGATAAATCTGACGCCCGCTTCGGGAAAGGTTATTTCAGTATACACACCGACTTTCAGGTAATCCCTGCCGAGTCTTGACATATCCTTGACAATGATTGTCCCGACTTCGCCGGCGTCGACTTTACGCATTAGCCGCTGAAAATCGGGGCGGTTGAAGTTCGTGCCCGAATATCCGTCGTCCACAAACGTTTCAAGATTGCGGAAGCCGTGTTCTTTTGCATATTTGCTCAATATTTCTTTTTGATGTACGATGCTGTTGCTGTCACCTTCCTGTTCGTCGTCACGGCTAAGCCTACAGTATAACGCCGTGATTTTTTCCTGATGATTGTTATTTCGTGTTCTCATAGATTACTCCTTATAAGAACACTCTGCAAGTTCGTCGTGTTTCGCGGACAGCATATCTTCGACGCCCGATTCTATCATCTTTTTCGTCAGGTCGAAGATGCTGTTTTTCGCCGTTTCGCTTGGTCTTAAAACAACGGTATACACCGTGTTACCGATTTTCTTATCATATACTGTTTCTTTCATCGTGTTTTCCGTAATCGAATCTCCTTTGGATTTTATTACGCAAACACGCAAAGAAGGGGAAGAACTACTTTTCCTGCGTTACGCTGTTCACCTTCTGCTTTAACGCTTCGTATCCTTCCACTATTAACTTAACTTTCGTTATGTTGTTCACCCGAAGAAATTCGTTTATCTCATCACATAACGCTCTCGGCATCATCGTGCCGAAGCTCCCGTTTATTTCTTTTCTTCGTTCCTTGTGCTTTTCTTCATACTTCCTGCGGGTTATGCGCCGTGCAGTATCTTCTTTCCGTTTCATAATGCCTGCTCCTATACATAGACGATTTCATTCAAGATTTCTTCTTCGATACGGCTTTGCATTTCGCTTATCCGTCTGACGTCCTCGATATAATTTCCCGTCCGCTTATACTGTTCGTCTTTGGACAATTTCTCGTACATGACCGAATAAAGTTCTTCTGCCTGTTTGTCTATCCCGTGCAGATAGGCGGGGAGGTCGCCGGCTAATGCCCACATCTTCCCGACGTTATGCTCTTCAAGATAGATTTTCGCAAGCGTACCATACTTGCCGTAAACGTGTTTGACAGGCTTTACGATGCTTTGATACAACTTGATTTCTTCTACCGTCAAACCTTCGCCGTTTTCCGATTTTCTTAAAACTTCGTCTTTGTTCATAGCAAATCTCCTTAAAATATAGTATCGTATATATACGAAAAGTATTTAAGGAGGACGATATGCCAACAAGAAAAGAAGATACCCCAACCAGAGTTGCAAAAAGAAATTACGAAGAACGCAATAAAGAAAAAAGGAAACAAACTAGCGGAAACTTTCAAACTATGATTCCATGTGAATTATTAGAG
>CAMFVQ010000001.1 GCA_945992255.1 uncultured Clostridia bacterium | reverse complement strand
AGCGTAAATTACCACTTTCGTTTGGTCGCAATCTAGGAGCAGGCACATTCAGCATAAAGAGCTAGCTGAAAACATGCAAGCTAGCCAAAATGCAGAATGATGACTGCGATTTTGTAGATATGTATCGAGTTATCGCTCTTTTATTATGCATCTCTGCCCTCTACACGGAAGACAAAACGGAATGTACAACCCTTGAACGCACCCTCAGAAAACACGAACGGACCAAACTCACTAGAAAGTCCTTCCGGCTTGGTTTTGTTGTCGTGATACAACCCAATTTTTATATTGACTTTGTGCGGATAGCACTTCGTTGCATCGCCAAATACCTCATATCCGCTAACTGCGGTTGTTCCCTGTGGTGGATTGGCATCAGTTTTAGTTTTATTGTATGTGAAAGTATCACTTAGCGTGTCGAATTTTCTATACACAAGTCCTGACTTGTCGGTCTCATATTGGTATGGATAGAAAGCATATTGCAAGTGGAAAAACTCGCCCACATAATCAGATTTTAGCACAATTTCTTGGACTGCATTGGTCTTTTCATCGACAATTATATAACCTTTCTCTGTGCGGTTGGACTCGTGTTTTGGAGCATAAACCGTCACTTTGTCATTGCCCCCCAACTGGGCATATTTGCCGTTTTCGTCGAGTGCATAATATCTGTCATCGCTGATTTTGCTATACTCAATTTCCTTTTTTTCGCCCAAAAACTTCTGGTATTCTGCCGAATTGACGTCGTTGGAAGATTCTGCACCGAAAACTCTTTTTACCGTTTCGGCATAACTCAAAAAGTATGGTGTGTTGGCAACGTTGACAACAATATATTTGAAACCGAACTTTACGTTGATATTGTTGCTTGCTTTTATGCGGAATTTCAAGTCAAAATCGAACTCGTAAGGAGCATCGGCGCCTGTACAAATTGTGCCATCTTTTTTGTATCCAAGCTGTCCTTCATAAGGTTTTTCCTCGAGTTTTGGGAAGCCCACCGAATCATCGAAAAACATTTCGATATATTCTCCAACTTCCATACTGCCGTTGATATCCGTTTGCGTTTGGGAAGAAAACCAAGCGAAAGTACCTGCCACCACACTGATGAGCAGCACCAAAATAATGATTGGTATTATCGCTTTGACATCTTTCATTTGGTTCTCCTTGTTGATTTTCGGCTATCTATTTGCGAAGCAATATCCTTGTGACGACTGCCTTGTGTAAAGGGAGCTGGCAGACACAAAGCCTGCGGCTGTCAGCCTGAGGGATTGTCATCATTTGCGAAGCATTATCCATACTGATAGCGTCCCTTGTTGCAAGGGAAGCTGTCTAGCACAAAGTGTAACGACTGCTAGACTGAAGGGATAAAAAGCTCGGCTTATCAATCCCTTTCGGCTAGTTTCCACATTCGTTCCAACTATCCACTTTCCCTTACTAAGGGACAGTCTTTTTAGCGGATATTATCCTTATGAACGGCTGCCTTGTGTAAAGGGAGCTGTTTTATATAAGCCCTTGGGCTGGAATAAAACTGAGGGATTGTCCCCTATTTGCGAAGCAATATCCTTCTTGTGAGCGCCCCTTATGGTAAGGGGAGCTGTCCGACGGAATGACTATGTAGTCGGACTGAGGGGATAAGAATACTACCCCTTACTCCCCTTTCTTTTGCTCAGCTAGATACTCTTCGATTACTCGTTTTTTGTATTCTTCATCGCTCTCTTTGGAGCTTGTTTGTGGTTGGACGTCTGTATGTTCTGCCTGTTCGAGAGCCTCCTCGACAGCCTTATCAATGTCGGCTTTCATACTTGCTTTGCCCCTCTCTTCCTGCACAGCTGATTTGTATTTGATGAGCTTGACAACCTCGACAATCAGCGCCGCCACCAGCGGAATAATGATGAGTGTCACGAATCCATACCAATGTCTGAGGAAGTTCATCATGCTCGTGATAAATGGTGAAGTTTTGACATATGTTGCTCTCACATTTTCGAGCGGAACAGCCACTCTGTCTGGTATAGAATTGGCATCACCCTTGGTGTCCACCACCCATTTTCCGCCCTCGTTTTGATAAGGCGCTTTGATTATTCTATGCGTGATTTTTTGTCCCACAATCGCACTTGGCTCGAAGCCCTCAGGTGCCACGAAAGTAACGATTTCGCCCTTTTTCAGCTCATTTCCTTGCTTATATTCCTTGCAAATGATGACCTGTCCCTTGTCGATTGTACCGCTCATAGAATCGGTCACGACATAATAAAGTTGGTATCCAAAAAGCGATGGCTGACTGCCCGCCAGCAAGGATATGAACACATAGAGCAATATCACTACCACCACCGCAAATATCGCCAATATTAGGCTGTTGGTGATTTTTTTTGCAATAGTTTTTGTCTTTTTTTGCTCGTTTTTCGTGCAATTTTCTACTGCTTTTTGCTCCACATTTTGGCTATTTTGTGGCTGATTTTCGCCACATTTTTTTATATTTTTTTCTTGTTTCATTTCAGATCTGACATCTTGTTGCGTGGTTTTTTGCCCTTGACAGCCTTTGCGTTGAGGGTCTTTGGAGTCACGGATTTTTTCTCTTCGATTGGAGCATCGACCTTGGTCACCGTTGGACTAAATTCGACTTGTTCGCTCTCATTTCCCTCCATTTTCACCTCTTCAATGACTTGGAAGTCATCGATTTTTGCCTTTGGCTCGGTCTTTGGCTTGTCGGTTTTTGCTGTTTGTTTTGGCTTTTTCTTTGGCTTGAATTGGTCTGCGGTGAGCTTAGATTTTTCGCCACTCTCTTCCATAGCCTCTGTCAGTTGCTCTTCATCAGTCGGCAAAATTTCTTGACCGTGTCTAGACAAAATTGCCTTGCCTAGTGCAACCATTTTGTCCTTGTCTGCCTCATCTAATAGGTCTTCGATGTCATCGACTTTCCTTTCGAGTTCTCTTTCTTTTTCATCATCGAGTTCGATTTGGTCCTCGATTTCGCCCACAACGTCGTCCTCGATTACCTCGTCTTCGATATCCTCATCCTCATCTTCAACTAAGCCTTTTTGCTCGGCAAGTTGGACTTCGAGTTCGGCAAGGCGTGCTCTCTCTTTTTCGATTGCCCTCTCGTTGGCAATGCGTTCACGCTCGGCAATGATTATGCGCTTTTCGATAGCATGGCGTACAACTTCCATTTCCTTTTCGATTTTGCGAATGAGCTTAGATCTTTCAAGTTCGCTGTTGGCGACAGCCTCGAAAGCGATTTCGGAAGCTTCTTGAGAGTTGAGCAAGCGGTATTTAAGCAATACTCTGTCGATAGCCTTGTTGACTCTTTGGAGTTCGGCTCTGGACATAGTAGCCTCTTCGGACGTGCGTTGGAACACGTTCTTGGTTTCGGTAAGCAGCTCTTGATATTGGTCTGCCTCTTCGTCCGGATCTTCCTCATCCTCATCGTGCTTATCTTTTTCGCCCTCATCTTGTGAAGCTTGCGACTCCTCGTCTTGTGGAGTTTGCTCATCGATAGCGCCCGACTCGTCGATAGTTTGCTCGGTAGGTTTTTCCACTTCGACTTCTTTTTCTTCGGTGACAGGCGGTGTAGCCTCTTGTGGCTCTTGTGGTTGTTCTTCTTGTGTTTGTTGTTCTTCCCGTGGCTTAGGAGGCTCTTTTTCTTCGACGTCGGTTTCTTCGAGGTTGGACTCTTTGTAGAAAGCGCTGTCCTCGACTTGACCTTGGATAAGACCTTCCATAAGCATCGAACTCATACAAATCATATCCACCACGCCGGTGTTGATATCCTCTTCAATATCTACTTTTTTGACGTCGTTTTCCACGGCAAAGCCAGTCTTGGTATAGCTTTCGATGAATTGCCAAAGCACCAAGGCTTTTTTGAAGTCAGGGTTTTTCAAAATAACGTTGGTACGAGTGATAGGCGGTCTAACCGGTGCCGAATTGACCATTTGTTTGGCGAACGGACTGCCCAAAAATTCGTTGATAATGCGTTGCATTTTGGCGATACGTTCCACGACAGTCATATCTTCTTTTTGCATAGTTTCCACTTCGTTGAACGGAAGTGAAGCAATGAGTTCGAGGTTGTAGAACACACGAGTTTTGCCGGTGAACACAGAAGTATCCACGTCCAGTTGAAGCACGTGGTCATTGATATAAGCGGCTTTGATAGCCTCTAGTCGTCTTGTTACGAATTGGCTCAAATTTTTGAGCAAAGTATAGATAAATCTGTTCTCATACACCTCGAAAGACTCTTCTTTGGTGGTGTTGAGGATTTTGTTAGGGGTCACCATGCCGTCCTTGTCTACGGACGAGATGAGGTTGGTATGTTGGGCAAGGTGTTTTACGGACTCAGTCGAGATAGCACGAGCGAGCGAAATATCCACGATATCCTCTTCTATAACGATGAATTTACGAGGGTTACGCACGATATTGTCGAGGTGCGGAAGAGTGGACTCGATGATATCCACCCAATCTAGGTCAAAAGACTTTGTACGGTGTTTGGTCGAAAGTTTGATGACAGGCTTAGCAGCTTTGAGTTTTTTGCGGAATGCGGCATAATACTCTTCCGATTGGAGCATCGAATTGAGTTGTTGCACATATTTGTCATATCTTTCTCTATCGCTAGCCATTTGCACTCCTTACACAACACAGCAGCCCTGCCACGAGAGTGACAAGGCAAAGCTGATTAGAACAATTTTTTCAATCTTTGCAAGTATTCTTTGGACTCTTGCATGTTTTCTTCGCCGAAAAGTTCGGAGAGATATTCGATAAGTCCATCGACTTCATCACGGATATAACCCAAGTTCAAAGACTCGAATTTACGCAAAATTTTGTTACACAAAACATAGTCGATACCATCGATTTCTGTACCGCCACAACCGACGTACACAGGCACGAACTCTTTGAGCTGTTTTACGATACGGTTACCGAAAGCCAAACGGAAGTGTTCGATAACATAGTCATCTAGTATGTTGATTTTGTCGATGACTTCTTGGGATACTTTATGCTCTTCTTGTGCCTTGTGGAACAAGTCCTCTAGGTGAGTGTTGGAGATATAAAGTTTCTCGGTGAGTGGCGCATCGAATGGCACACCCTTGCTGTTGATATTGATAGGAATAGCACGGTCATAAACCTTATCTGATATAGCGAACGTCGAGTCGTCGTTGTTCGCTGTGCCGATATACCACATGTTTTCAGGCAAGGTAAAACGGCCTTTGACGATATGTTTTGGGTCGTTTGGCCAGCCGGAAGGCACGAGGTCAACAATCCAGTTTGCACGAGATGGCATTTCGAGGATAGACAACATTTCCGCAAAGTAGTATTCGACACGCGCGATGTTCATTTCGTCCAGTACGGTCAAATAAATGCGGTGATTCCAAGTTGCCTCATACATTTTTTTCAAAACTTCGGTTTCGTTAAAACGCTTAGTAAATTCGTTGAAGTAACCAAAAAGTTCCGTTCTATCACGCCAAGACGGTTGGACTGATGCAATGGTCGTCGGATTGTCAAGGAATTGTCCGATAGCATATGGCAAAGAAGTTTTACCTGTACCAGAGATACCTTGCAATATGAGAAGTCTTGTCGTTGCAAAACCTGCAAAGAACAATCTTATTACACGTTTTTCATAGAACAATTTCATATTGGCGCAAGCAAAGTTGCGGAATCTGTCACAAAGTTCTTCGAGAGTAATCTCGTCGTCATAGTCAGGCTCTTGATAATTTTCATAAATCTTGTCGATTTCGGTAAGCTTGTAAAAACGGCTTTCGCCCGTGCCGTCGCCCTCTTTCTTTTCTTCTCCTGTTTCTTCATCATAGTCGGTATCGCCGACAGCGTTGAGTCGCATACCAAGGATACGGTCTTTTTCTTGGGTAAGCTTGACAATTTGTCTTTTTAGGTTGTGGATTTCATCGATGAGGTCTTGGTTAGTAACCTTCATTTTGAGTTTGCCCACAATACGGATAATGCCCCACACAACGAGCCAAATCACGCCTACCAACACTACGACTACGAGTATGGCAATCATGATTGCGCCGAACCATTCTCCACCGCTCCAATTAGGGCTGTAGGTCTTGAACACATCAAAGTACTCTGGGAAGTTGAACATTTGGAAAATACCGCCGAATATACCTACAAAGATTGCAGATATACCTTTCCAAAGCACTCCCAAAAACGCTTTAATAAAGTCTAACATAATTTTCTCCTTTTATCTCAACCGATAGGCTTGGCATCGCCATATTCTTCGACGCCAAATTCTAGTCTGACTACACAATATCCGCCCAAGATATTGTCCACACATTGGGCATCACTGCCCTCGAACCACATAACAACGGTATATTTGACGATTTCTCCGCCGTTGAGGTCTTGTCCCAAGATGAGGTCAACATAGAACGTTTCATCTTTGGTATATTCTTCTCTTTTTTCCACGAATGGCGTGGTCACATTGTCTTGGAGCTTGACCGCACTGCCAAGATTGAGCTTGTCGAGCGGAATTGGCCTTTGGACATCGAGCTGATCAGAGTCATAAGCGATATGCTCAGGTGTGCCGTCCTCTTTTTTTTGGGCATAAATCTTGACGTCAGGTGCTAGCTCCTTGCCCTCTGAGTCATAGCGAGTGGTCAACACCATAATGCGGATAGCTTTTTGCATTCCTTTGTCATGCTTCGGAATGGTCAGCCTTGTCACATATTTGAGCGACTTGTAATCGGCAACGTTCTTCAAGAACACCGTGTAAGCAATATATCCTTTTTCTGATGGGTGCGAGCCTTCCTTGTTCAGCACTTCGCTCTCCCAATCAATGTCAGTGTAAGTTATGTCTTTCATACGACTAGGACCTTTGACCGTGATATTGGTTGCGGGCTTGGTGAAAGCCTTATCCTCCGACAACGCAATACCTGTAGACTCCTTGTCGATGAGAACTTTCATAGAGTTGTAGTCCACCAAAGAAAGCACGCCCCACACACTGCCTGTCACGAACAAAGCGATGAGTAGCAACAACGCCACCCACTTGGACACAGTGCGTCGTTTCATCTTCTTGGCAACGTCCTTGCTATGGACAATGTCAAGTTTTTCTTTGTCTGTCAAGTCATTGGTGACTGGCTTTTTGCGTGGCAATTTGTTCTCCTTTGGGTTGGTGGTTGGGCTTATCAATCCCTTTCGGCTTGCTCTCACTTCGTTTCCGCAATCCACTTTCCCTTATCTAAGGGACAGTCTTTTCAGCGGATATTATCAGTATTGTGAGCGCCCCTTATGGTAAGGGGAGCTGTCTAGCACAAAGCCTTGCGG